>NZ_BAAAQM010000060.1:0-64037 GCF_039531675.1 Catenulispora subtropica | reverse complement strand
CCGGGACGGGCGCGCTGGCGACCGCCGCCCGCCCTCGTCGGGCGGTCGGCGGTGGGCCGGGCCGGGCCCGCGCGGGGAAGGCGGGCGTCGGCGCGTCTCCGGACACCGCGGGGACCGGTGGCGCGGCGAGTTCGAGCTCGATCCCTGTGACCGTGAACGCGGCTTCCGTGAACGGGGCATCCGTGAAGGCGGCTTCCGTGAACGCGGCTTCCGTGAAGGCGATCTCCGCGTACTCGGCCCCGGCCCCGGCCCCGGTTCCGGCGTTCCCGTCGACGATGCCGACAGCCCCGGCACGTACTCCGAGGCCGGCCGCCTCGACCCCGCCTCCCGCGTTCGCCAGTTCCAGCGCGGTGTCCGCCGCAGCCTCGAAGTCCGCCTCGGCGCGGCCCGCCGCGGCGGCGTGCTCCCACTCCCGATCCGGCCCGCCGGCCACCTCGATCCACGCCGCGAGTTCCGTCTCCCGGCGCGCGATGTCGGCGAGCACGGGTTCCGGCAGCCAGTCGCCGCCGGCCGTGACGCGCGCCGCCACCTCCGCCGCCGACGGCCGCTCGCCGGGATCCTTCACCAGGCACGCCGCCAGCACCTCGGCGAGGTCCCGCGGCACGTTGACCAGCTTCGGCGGCTCGTGCACCACGCGGTAGAGCAGGGCGGGCCCGGCGCCCGCCCCGAACGGGCCCACGCCGCAGGCCGCGTACGCGACCACCGACGCCATCGAGAACACGTCCGAACCGAAGCTCGCCGGCCGGCCCACCGCCTGCTCCGGTGACAGGAACCCCGGCGAGCCGATCACCGCGCCGACCCGCGTCAGCTGCACGTCGTCGATCGCGCGGGCGACGCCGAAGTCGATCAGCCGCGGCCCGTCACGCGCCAGCAGCACGTTCGACGGCTTCACGTCCCGGTGCACCACGCCCGCCGCGTGCACCTCCGCCAGGGCCAGCGCGAGGCCGCGGGCCAAGGTCCGCAGCCCGCCCGCCGACAGCGGTCCGAACCCCATCAGCGCCTCGGTCACCGACGGCCCCGGCACGTACTCCGAGGCCAGCCACGGCAGCTCCGCCTCCGGGTCGGCCGCCACCACCGGCGCGATCCACGCGTCGCCGCACGGCTTCCCGATGCCCCGCCCCGTCTCCACTTCCCGCCGGAACCGCGCCCGGAACCGCGCGTCCGCCGCGAACTCCGCCCGCGCCACCTTCAGCGCCACCGCCCGCCGGTCCGCGCCCAGCGCCAGGTACACCCGCCCCATGCCCCCGACCGCCAGCAGTGCCAGCACTCGGAAGCCACCCAGGGACCTGGGGTCGTCCTCCCGCAGGGGTTCCATACCGGACAAGCTAAGAGCCAAGTGGATCGCGGGGAAGACCGTGACCGTTCGGGTTCTCCTTCGTTGGAAGTTGTGACCCACCTTCCCGACACCGGCCACCCGGACAGGCGCCTTGATCTTCCCCACCGTGCAGTTCGCGCTCTTCTTCGCCGTCGTCCTGCCGCTGTCCTGGACCCTGATGCCCCGCCAGCGTCTCTGGAGGCCCTTCATCCTCGCGGCCTCGTACTACTTCTACATGGCCGCTGACTGGCACTACGCCTTCCTGCTAGCCGGCTCCACGGTCGTCAACCAGGCGGCCGCCACCGCCATCACCCGTCAGGACTCGTCGAAAGTCCGCAAGACGGTGCTCTTCTCGGCGATCGGCCTGGATCTCGGCGCGCTCGGCGTCTTCAAATACCTCGACTTCTTCAGCGACTCGGTCAGCAGATCTCTGGGATTGTCCCTCGGCCTGCTGCACCTCGCGCTCCCGGTCGGCGTGTCCTTCTACACCTTCCAGGCCATCTCCTACGTGGTCGACGTCCACCGTGGCCGAACCCCGCTCGCCCGGCCGCTCGACTACGCCATCTACGCGTCCTTCTTCCCGCACCTCGTCGCCGGTCCCATCGTCCGCGCGTCGGAGTTCGTCCCGCAGCTGGCCGGCCCGCGCGACCCGGACCGGATCCCGGCCGCCCGCGCCTTCGGGCTGATCGCCGGCGGCCTGGTGAAGAAGATGGTGGTCGCCGACGTCGTCGGCACCCGCCTGGTGGAGCCGGTGTTCGGCACCCCGCAGGCGCACAACGGCACCGAGACCCTGATGGCCGTCTACGGCTACGCGGTGCAGATCTACTGCGACTTCTCCGCCTACACCGACATGGCGATCGGCCTGGCCCTGCTCCTCGGCTTCCGCTTCCCCGACAACTTCGACCGGCCCTACACCGCGCGCTCGCTCCAGGACTTCTGGCGCCGCTGGCATATGACGCTGTCGCGCTGGCTCCGCGACTACCTCTACATCCCCTTGGGCGGCAATCGCGGCGGAAGCCTCAGGACGTACCGCAACCTCATGCTGACGATGCTCCTGGGCGGTCTGTGGCACGGTGCGGCCTGGACTTTCGTCATCTGGGGCGGCATCCACGGAGTGGGCCTGGCCGTCGAGCGCGCGTGGCCGACGATCACCGTCGCCTCGCGCATCCCTCCTCCGGTGAAGGCCGTCGGGGCGCGGCTGCTGACTTTCCACGTCGTGTGCCTCGCCTGGGTCTTCTTCCGCGCGCCGGATCTGAGCACCGCGTTCGCGGTCCTGGGCCGACTGTCCGCCTCCGGGCCCGCGACCGGTGTGCTGACCCCGACGGTGGTGCTGCTCATCGCCGCCGCACTGGCCGCGCAGTGGATCCCCCGGGGCGTCGGCGCGTACCTGCGGACCGCTTTCGTCAGGCTCCCCGTCTACGCGCAGGGCGTCTCGTTCGGTGTGCTGCTCCTGGTGATCGCGGCCGCCGGCGGCGGCCGTGGGGTGGCGCCGTTCATCTACTTCCGGTTCTAGGAGCGTGCCGTGTCCGAGGAGAAGGAACCCGTCACCACCGCGCGCCAGGCGGGCCGCGTCGTCCGCATCGCCCTGCTGACCGCGCTCCTGCTGAACACCGCAGGCGTGGTGCGCGCCGCGCTGGGGATGTCCCCGGGCCCGACCAAGGACCTCCTGCTCGGCCTGGCGAAACCGCTGAACACCGCCGCGCACGCCCTCGACCTCGACCGCCCCCGGACCTCCCTGGACGCGATGCTCGGCCATCCGGACAGCGTCACGGGCGACGGCGACCGGACCCATCTGGAGCGGGACGCCGCCCGGCAGCCGATCGCCGGGCCGCCGCCGGCCACCGCGGGCGCCGACACCGCCCAGGGCCCCGAGCCCCGCCTGGCGCCGGTCGCCGCCGCAGTCCGCCACCCCACGCCCGGCGACCCCCTGCGCATCCTGGTCACCGGCGACTCGCTGTCCGACTTCGACGGCCAGCAGCTGGCCCGCCTGGTGGCCGCGCAGCACCTCCCGGCCAGGGTCCGGGTCGAGGCCCGGAACGGCACCGGCCTGACCCAGCCCGACGTCTTCGACTGGGCGGACGAGGCCGCGCACGAGGCCGCGAGCTACGACCCGGACGTGGTGGTCATGGTGCTCGGCGCCAACGACGGCTGGCCGGTGGCCGGGGCCGACGTCGGCTCCTCCCGCTGGGTCGCCGAGTACTCCCGGCGGGTGGAGGCCGTGGCCAGGGACTTCCTCGCCGGCGACCCGCAGCGCCGCGTCTACTGGGTCGGGCCGCCGGTCCCGCGCTCGGCGCCGTGGATCCACATCTTCGACCGGATCAACGCCGCCGTCCGCGCCGCCGTGCCGACGGTCCCCGGCCTGCGCTACGTCGACGTGGCCGGGCCCACCTCCGACCACGGCCGCTACACCGACTACCTCGTCGGCACCGACGGCCGCCGGGTTCTGGCGCGCCAGCACGACGGCATCCACTTCAGCTTCGCGGGCTCGGTCTTCCCGGCGCGGATCATCCTGGCCGCGCTGCACGGGGAATACACGCTCGGCTGACCGCCTTGGGTCCAGGGGGCGGCGGTAACCGGCCTCCCTGGCGCGTGCCCGACGCCGTCCCGGCGACCCCGGGACGGCCCGGGTCGCGGACCGATCACCGCCACTGTCCAGCCAGCCCTTAGAATCGCAGCTAATCATGGCCGTATACCTGGATCACGCCGCGACGACCCCCATGCTCCCGGCCGCCGTCGACGCGATGACGGCCCGCCTGGCCGTCACCGGCAACGCCAACTCCCTGCACGCCGCCGGCCGCGCCGCCCGCCGCGTGGTGGAGGAGTCCCGCGAGCAGATCGCCGAGGCCCTGGGCGCCCGTCCCTCCGAGGTGGTGTTCACCTCCGGCGGCACCGAGAGCGACAACCTGGCGGTCAAGGGGCTGTACTGGGCCCGCCGGGACGCCGACCCCCGCCGCCGCCGGGTGCTGGCCGCCAAGATCGAGCACCACGCCGTGCTGGACCCGCTGACCTGGCTGGGCGAGCACGAGGGCGCCGAGATCGAGTGGCTGCCGGTGGACCGCGCGGGCCGGGTCGACCCCGAAGTGCTGCGCGCGGCCATCGAGCGGAACCCGGGCACCGTGGCGCTGACCACGGTGATGTGGGCGAACAACGAGGTCGGCACGGTCCAGCCGATCCACGCCCTGGCGTCCGTCTCCCACGAGTACGGCATCCCCATGCACTCCGACGCGGTGCAGGCGGTCGGCGCGCTGGACGTCGACTGGGCCTCCAGCGGCCTGGCGGCGATGACCTTCACCGGGCACAAGGTCGGCGGCCCGATCGGCGTCGGCGCGCTGCTGCTGGGCCGCAAGACCCAGGCGGTGCCGGTGCTGCACGGCGGCGGCCAGGAGCGCGACGTCCGCTCCGGCACCCTGGACACCCCGGCGGTCGCGGGTTTCGCGGCGGCGGTGGTGGAGAGCGTGAAGAACCGCGAGGCCAAGGCCGAGCTGCTGACCGAGCTGCGGGACGACCTGGTGGCGCGGGTGCGGCTGGCGGTCCCGGACGTCATCGTGAACGGCGACCGCGGGCCCGGGACCGGCCTGCCGGGGATCGCCAACATGGCGTTCCCCGGCTGCGAGGGCGACTCGCTGCTGATGCTGCTGGACGCCCGGGGCATCGAGTGCTCCACCGGCTCGGCGTGCTCGGCCGGGGTGGCGCAGCCCAGCCACGTGCTGCTCGCCATGGGCCTGTCCGGGGAACTGGCGCGCGGCTCGCTGCGGTTCTCGCTGGGACACACCTCGACCAAGGCCGATGTGGACGCCTTGGCCGAGGCGATCGGCCCGGTGGTGGCGCGGGCCCGCGCCGCCGGTCTGAGCTAGCTGTAATGACCGAGCCCGGGCCCGGGCTTCTCGGAGCCCAGCCGGACCGGCTGACGGGTGGGCGGGGACGGGGGTGCCGCGACGTCCCCACGTCGCGGCGCGGGCCAAGCTAGGACGTGGGCCGACCCGGGGTGAAGAGGTCTGAGACGGGCCCCTGTGAAGTCACACGAGGAGTGCTTGATTCGGCTCCGCACGCAGGGCGGTTTGTGTCACGCGGGTGAGCGTGTTCCCCGTGTCGAACCCTGATGTTGACTCGCGGGTAACATCGGCGCATCCTGCCCGCGTGACCGTCACGCCGCTCGCCCCGGCCGCGCTCCCACGGGGGTTCGCCGCCGGGCTCCGTACGGAGAACAGCAGTATCGCCGCCGAGATCATCCACCAGATCCGGATCCAGATCCCGGAGTTCGGCCGTCCCTTGTCCGGGCAGTTCGGGCACGGGATCCGGATGGGGGTCGAGGCCGCGCTGGCCGATTTCGTCGACCAGGTGACGGGGGAGCGGGCCGGGTCCCCGGCGAACGCCACCGTGGCCGGCGGCACGGCCCTGGGCACCGCGATCGCGGGTGCGGCGGCCGCGGCCCACGGGCTGAACGGCGTCGGCCCCGAAGCCGGAGGAGGAGTGGTCGGAGGCGCCGGGGGCACGGGGAGCGTCGGAGCCGCCGGAGGCCCGGTCGACCCGGCCACGGCGACCGACCGTATCCGCGTCTACCGCCGACTCGGCCGCGGCGAGTTCTCCGAAGGCCGCAGCCTCGACGCGCTCCAGGCCGCGTACCGCCTCGGCGCGCGCATCGCGTGGCGCCGTTACGCCCGCGTCGGCGCCCGCTTCCACCTCCGCCAGGACCTGATGGTCCAGCTCGCCGAGGCCGCCTTCGCCTTCATCGACGAACTCGCCGCCGAGTCCGTGCGCGGCTACGCCGAGGCCATCGCGCGCCAGGCCGGCAACGAGGGCTTCCGCCGCCACCGCCTGCTCCAGCTCCTGGTCGGCGGCGCCGCCCGCGACACCCTCGCGGCCGCGGCGACCGCCGCGGGCTGGCCCCTGCCGAAGACAGTGTGCTGCGTCGCGCTGCCGGGTCCGACGGTCGCCCGCCTGCCCGACGGCGTCCTGGCCGACCTCGACCGCACCGACGCCTACCTCGTCATCCCCACCCCGGCCGAACTCCTCGCCGAGCCCCAGCTCAAAGCCCTGCTGGACACCTCGGGCGCGGTCGTCGGCCCCGAAGTCCCGATCGAGACCGCCGCCGACTCCCTCCGCTGGGCGCGCGCCGTCCGCGGCCGCCTCACCACCCCCGCCTCCCCGCCCACCGAAGCGGTGTACTGCGACGCCCACCTCGCCGACCTCCTCCTGCTGGCCGACCCGGCCCTGGTCCGCCTCATCGCCGACCGCCGCCTGGCCCCGCTCGCCACCCTCACCGCCAAACGCCGCCACCGCCTGGAACAGACCCTCCTGGCCTGGATCCAGTCCAACCGCTCCGCCCCCGACGTGGCCGCCCGCCTCGCCATCCACCCGCAGACCGCCCGCCAGCGCCTCCACCACCTCCAGGCCCTGTTCGGCGCGTCCCTCACCGACCCCGCCGCGTGCTTCGAGCTGGAGATAGCCTTGCGCGAACGGGCGTTCCGGACCGGGGAGGGCGGTGCGGCGGGGTGAGGCGTCCCGGCTCCGAGCCGCGCGACCCGCTGACCGGCACGACCGGCACGACCGGCACGACCGGCACGACCGGCACGACCGGCACGACCGGCGCGCCTCCGTGGCCGTTTCCGGCCAGCTCCATTGACACCCCGCCGAGTGAAACAGGACTCTGATTCCCTCGATCCCGCGCACCCCGACGCCGACGGAGGAATCATGCCCCATCCCCGCACCACGTCCCGCGGCGGCGGACGCCCCACCCGCCGCCCGCGGGCCTTCCCGGCCGTGCTCGCCGTCTGCTTCCTGGCCGGCGCGGCACTCGTCGCCGCGCCCGCCGGGGCCACCGTGGACCCGGGGCAGAAATGGGTCGCCGACGCGATCAAGGAGCAGTTGGCGCGCAAGCCGGGAGGGGTGGTCTCCGGGAACACCATCCGCTACGCCAAGGAGGACGTGACCCTCACCTACCGGCCCGCGACCGCGCCCGGCGGCGTCGTGCCGGACGACTACGCGGGGTGCAGCACCGGTGAGGTGTGCCTCTACACGACCTCGGACGTCGTGGCGTCCGGGGTGCGGCTGAGCACCGGGTCGCTGTGGTGCCCGTGGGAGAACACCAACGACCTGCTCGATCTGCGCAACTACGGGCTGGCGAACCAGATCCGGGCGGCCGACAACGAGAGCGCGTGGTGGGCCGAGGGGATCTGGTCCCGGCTCGGGGTGCGCGGGCAGCAGTGGAAGATGGACCCGTACGGGATCCTCTTCAACCTCAGCCCCACCAACATCACGTACCTGAACGTCTGCCTCAAGTCCAACGACCTCGAGTACTGACGACGCGGCCCGGCCGGCCGCCGCGGGACTACGAGGCCGCCACCTCCGCCAGCGGGACACCCGGATCCTTGAGCCGCGCCACGTCGATCTCGGCGCGGCCGAGGATCAGGGCCCGTACCTCGTCCACCACGTCCCACACGTTGACGTTCATCCCGGCCAGCACCCGCCGGTCCGCGGTGAGCCAGAACGCCATGTAGGCGCCCGACTCCGGGTCGCCGCGGAACACCACCTGGTCGTAGCCGCCGGCCGGCAGGTGGCCGACGAACTCCATCCCGAGGTCGTACTGGTCGCTGAAGAAGTACGGCAGCCGCGTGTACTCCAGGTCCGTCACGCCCATCATCGAGGCCGCGGCCACCTTCGGCTGGTTCAGGGCGTTCGCCCAGTGCTCGACCCGGATCGCCTCCTCGTAGAACGGGTGCCACGCCCGGGCCACGTCCCCGGCGGCGAACACGTCCGGGTCCGAGGTCCGCAGGGTCTGGTCCACCACCACGCCGTCGTCGACCTCCAGGCCGGCGGCCTCCGCCAGGCCGGTGTTCGGCGCGATGCCGGCCGCCACCAGGATGTGGTCGGCCTCGATCTCGGTGCCGTCGGCGCACCGCACCCGGCTCGCCACCTCGACGCCGTCCACCTCCTGCAGCGTGAACGAGTCCACGCCGACGCCGAGCCGCAGGTCCACGCCGTGCGCGCGGTGCAGCGCGGCGAACAGCGCGCCGACCTCCGGACCGAGCGCCCGCAGCAGCGGCTGCTCGGCCGTCTCCAGGATCGTCACCTCGACGTCCCGCTCCCGCGCCGCGGCCGCGACCTCCAGGCCGATCCAGCCCGCGCCGATGATCACCAGCCGTGATCCGGGCAGCAGCTGGGAACGGGTGCGCTCGCTGTCCTGCAGAGTACGGAACAAGGAGAGGTTCGGTGCGTCGCCGCCGGGCACCGGCAGGCGCTTCGGGCTGGAGCCGGTGGCCAGCAGGAGCTTGCCGTACTCCACCTCGGTGCCGTCGTCGAGGCGCACCACGTGCCGCTCCCGGTCCACGGCCACCGCGGTGCGGCCCAGCCGCAGCCCGACGCGGTTCTCCACGTACCAGGCGCCGGACTCGTGGACGAAGACCTTGTCCCGCTCCTCTTTGCCGAGCAGATACCCCTTCGACAGCGGCGGCCGCTCGTAGGGCAGGTCCAGCTCGCTGCCGATCAGCTCGATCGGACCGTCCCAGCCGTCCTCCCGCAGCGCCTGCGCGGCCTTGGCCCCGGCCAGGCTCGCGCCGACGATGACCATGACATCCCTGTCCTCCGCGCCGCTCATGGCGTCCTCCGCTCCTGGTAGCGTTCCCCGCCCGATATGACCCACCTCACAGTCAACCATTGCACGTACCCTGGAGGCATGCGTGTCTTGGCGGCGATGTCCGGTGGTGTCGACTCGGCGGTGGCGGCCGCCCGGGTGCGGGACGCGGGTCACGAGGTGACCGGTGTCCACCTGGCGCTGTCCCGGAACCGCCAAGCCCTGCGCGACGGCGCGCGCGGCTGCTGCACGATCGAGGACTCGCACGACGCCCGCCGCGCCGCCGACATGCTCGGCATCCCCTTCTACATCTGGGACATGTCCGACCGGTTCCACGAGGACGTGATCGACGACTTCGTGGCCGAGTACCGGGCCGGCCGCACCCCGAACCCGTGCCTGCGCTGCAACGAGAAGATCAAGTTCGCGGCGGTGCTGGACAAGGCCCGCGCTCTGGGCTTCGACGCGGTGGCCACCGGCCACTACGCGCGGCTGCTCGACGGCCCGGACGGGCCGGAGCTGCACCGCGCCGCCGATCCGGCGAAGGACCAGTCCTACGTGCTCGGGGTGCTGGACGCCGAGCAGCTGGCGCACTCGATGTTCCCGCTGGGCGGCGACACGAAGACCGCGGTGCGCGCCGAGGCCGCCGAGCGCGGGCTGTACGTGGCCAAGAAGCCGGACAGCCACGACGTGTGCTTCATCCCCGACGGCGACACCAAGGCCTACTTGGCCAAGACCCTGGGCACGACCGCGGGCCCGATCGTCGACAGCGCCGGGCGCACGGTCGGCGAGCACGACGGCGCCTGGGGCTTCACCATCGGCCAGCGCCGCGGGCTGCGCATCGGCGACCCGGCCGGCGACGGCCGCCCGCGCTACGTCCTGGACATCTCGCCGGTGACCAACACGGTGACCGTGGGGACCGCCGAGGAGCTGGACGTCACCGGGCTGTCCGGGATCAAGCTGCGGTGGTGCGGCCCGGAGTTCACCGGGCGGATCACGTGCCACGCCCAGCTGCGGGCGCACGGCGAGGCGGTGCCGGCGACGGCCGAGCGGACCGGGCCCGACGCCGTCGAGGTGGTGCTGCACGAGCCGGTGCGGGGTCTGGCGCCGGGACAGGCGGCTGTTTTGTACGACGGTTCGCGGGTTATCGGGTCCGCGACCGTCGCGAGAACGTCGCGGTGAACCGCGGCCCCGGTGGACCCCACGAACCGCCGGACCGCGGTGAGCTGTGGCGGGAACCTCACCGTGCGTTTGTCAACCATCTGGCCCTCACGCGCGTCGGTTAGGGTCGTAGGCTGAAAAACCCGATCCGACAGAACTGGGGAGGGACCTTATGGGTTCTCGACGCGTGCTCCTGGCGATAGCCGCGACCGCCACTTCGCTCGCCGTGGTCACGGCCGGGTGTTCCGGCGGAGGCTCGAAGCCGAAGCCGGCGGCGAACGGGGCGCAGGGGTCCACGACCGCCGGCGACTCGGGCCCGACCCCGCAGTCGGTGGCCGAGGCGTTCCTGGCGGCCTGGCAGGCCGGCGACTACACGAAGGCCGGCTCCTACACCGACCTGCCGGACAAGGCCGGGCCGCGCCTGAAGCAGGTGATGACGTCGCTCGCGCCGAAGACCGTCGAGCTCAAGCTCGGGGCGCAGGTCAACGCGCCGGCCCCGGCGAACTCGTCGTCGGCGTCGGGCTCGGCCGGCTCCTCCGGCACGCCCGCCGGCGCCACGCCGGGCGCCCCGAGCAGCTCCTCGACGCCGAACCCGCTCGACAACGCGGCGCACTTCAACTTCAGCGTCACCGACACCTTCGACGGCGACCTGAAGTGGCAGTACACCTCGGCGATGGCGGTGCTGCCGGCCAACGGGAACACCCCGCCGCTGGTGCACTTCGCGTCGGCGATCATCAACCCGCAGCTGAGCGCGGCGTCGAACCTGAAGGCGGTGCCACCGTCGGTGCCGGTCGCCGACCGCAACGGCGTGGTCCTGACCGGGCAGGCGCACCCGAGCCTGAGCAGCATCCTGGCGAAGCTGGCGATCGCCAAGCCGGCGAACAGCACCGCGGCGTCCCTGCAGATCCAGTTCGTGGACAACAACACCGGGAACCAGATCCCGGGTTCCACCCCGATCCAGATCGGCGCGCAGAACTCCACCGGCGGCCTGCAGCTGTCCTCCAGCCTCGACGACAAGATCCAGACCCAGGCCGAGAAGGCGCTGCAGCCGTACCCGAACTCCGGCATGGTGGTGATCAAGCCCTCCACCGGTGAGATCCTGGCGATCGCCTCCAACGCCAAGGACAACCCGAAGCTGGCCACGATGGCCACCCGCGCCCCCGGCTCGACGTTCAAGACGGTCACCTCCACGGCGCTGCTGCTGGCCGGGATGAAGCTGACCGACCCGGCGGACTGCACGCCGACCGTGACGGTGGGCTCGCAGACGTACCACAACGACGAGGGGCTCGCGAACGGGCTCAGCGGGGCGAACCTGCTGACGGCCTACGAGATGTCCTGCAACACCTCCTTCGTCAACGCGGCCCTCGGCCACAACCTGGCCCTGGACACCCTGACGAAGACGGCGCACGACTACTACGGCATGAACCAGCCCTGGGACCTGGGCATCGGCGCCGCCACCTACGGCACCCCGGGCCAGCAGCAGGTGCCCGCCGCCGACGGCCGCGACCTCTTCGCCGCCGAGGCCTTCGGCCAGGGCCGCATCACCATGTCGCCCCTGACGATGGCCTCCGTCGCCGCCACCGTGGCCACCGGCCAGTTCCACCAGCCGATCCTCATCCCCGGCTTCCAGGCCCCCGCCAAGGCCCAGCCGCTGCCCGGGGACGTGAAGGAGAACCTGCAGACGATGATGAGGGGCGTCATTACCAACGGCACCGCGACCTCCCTGCAGGGGATCTCCCCGAGCCTCGGCGCCAAGACCGGTTCGGCCGAGCCGAACAACAAGGACAAGACCGACTCCTGGATGATCGCCATGGACCCTGACCACGACATCGCCGTCGCGGCCCTGGTGCTGAACGCCGGGTTCGGCAACTCGGCGGCGGGCCCGGCCATCGCCGCCATGATGAAGGGCGCCGGGCTGAGCTGAGGCCGGCCGTCCGCCACGACGCGCTGATGCCCCGGCCCTCTTGGGCCGGGGTTTTCCGCGTGTCGGCACTTTGCCCGCCGCGGGTGGTGGATCAGCGCCCTGACCGAGGTCACCCGGACGAGCGCCCCGCCAGGCCCAGGTAGCGCAGCAGACCTCACCGAGGACCGGATCGGAGCGATCCTTCGATCAACCGACTTCCCGCAGCATCGTCAACGAGCCGCCGTCATCGGTGCCGACGACGACGAACCCCTCGGATTCGTAGAGTCGCTGTGCGCCGTTGCCCGGTTCGACGCTCAGGCTGATCCGCGTGATACCACGACCGGCCGCATCGGTGAGAAGCCGTCGAAGGAGGGCTCGTCCGATACCGCGGCCACGCCAGGGCTGGTAGAGCCCGATCGTCATCTCAGGTGTGTCCGCGTCGATGAAGCCGTAGCCCGGATCATCCGCGGGCAGATAGCGCAGCCACGCGGCACCGACCGGAGAGCCCGGAGCGTCGTCAGCGGCAGGCGACCGGTCGGGCGACGGGTCGGCGACGGCGACGACACCGAAGTCGGTATCCCGCTTCCAGCCGGCGACGTAGTGCGCGTTGCGCGGATCATCAAGGATCTGTCGCCTCGTCAACGCCCTGTCCTCGGGCCAGTTGATCGCCTCGACGAGCATGTCGGCGAGGAGCTCCGCGTCGTCCGGCAGCGCCGTCCGCAAATAACCGCCCCTGACCTGCTCGAGGCCACGGGGCCAGACCTCCTCCTCGACCTGCGACTGCGGCGGCGTCAACTCGACCAGTCGGCCGGCGCGAAACATCCACAACCGGAAGAAGAACTCCTCCTGATCCTGGATGAGCAGTTGAAGGAACTCGGGGTGGGCCCACGGCATCCGCTCGACATGCCGCACGACGGCATCGAGGTCCGCGTGATTCAGCACGCCCGTGAACACGGCGCACTCCGGGTTCTTCCAGCCACCCCATGTCGTGGTCCGCGCGAGCCCGCCCACACCACGGCCCGCCCCGTGACGCGTCGGGGCCTGTTCGCGAAGCCACTGGCTCAGCTCATCGCCGCGCACCTCGTCTGCGAGGTCGGTCGTGAGGATCACGTTCGCCACCCAGCTCATGCTCGCAGGTTAGAACCCGTGATCGAGCAGCCGCGACAGGATTACGGCCCAGCCGCCGCCATCCGGCTCCCAAGCCCCGGTCAGCTCTCGAACCGCACGAACAACCCCCGCTGATCCGCCCCCGCCAACAGCGCCAGCAACGACAGCGACCGGATCAGCTGCCCGCACCGGTACGCGTCCCACCCGCCGTCCGCCGCCCCGTCCGCCGCCGCCCAGCGCTCGGCCAGCGCGTCGACGTCGTGGTCGCTCAGATGCGCCAGGCGCGAGCCCAGCGCCGGGCGCACCGGCAGCAGCACCGCGCCGCCGCTGTCGTCCGGGCCCTCGTGGGCGGGGGTCAGCACCGCCTCGCGGACCTCCGCCGGGTCGTTGCCGGTGACCAGCAGGTCCAGGTCGATCAACTGGGCGGGGTCCAGATCGCCGGCCGCGACGGTGTCGAGGGCGGCGAACGTCGCGGCCGGGTCCGCCCGGGTGGCGTGGGTGGCGGCGACCACCGCCAGTTCGTCGGGGCTCGCGGCGAAGAACACGGTCGGCACGGGCGGGCTCCAGGAGGTCACCGGTCACCGGGATGGCGCGCGGGGTGTGAACGTCGGGGAAGGCGAAGGGATGGCGAACGGGATGGTGAACGGGGATCGGCGGCGGGGCGTCTTCTCGGGGTCCGCACCGGGTGCGTACGGGGGTGGTGCTGGTCACAATATCGGCGGGACGGGCTCCTGGCCCGCGCATTCGCCACCCTGACGGGTGATGTCGACGCGGAGGGTTCGTTAGGGTCGTGCCATGCAGCAACCCCCGCGCGCCACCGGCATCGGCTCCCTGCCCGGCACCGACACCGGTGCGGCACACCGGCTGGTCTTCGACGAGCTTCCCGATCTGCCGTTCCTGCCCGAGCTCCCGGCGCGCGGCGTGGGCGCCGACATGACCGGGCGGGGGACCGCGCTGCTGGTCGAGCTCTTCGCGGAGGTGCAGCCGAGCGGGTGGCGCCTGACCGACCGGCCGGGGCGCGACGCCCGCCGGGCCGCCTCCTTCCTGCGCCAGGACCTGGACTACCTGGAGGAGAACGCGCAGGAGTTCACCCAGACCCTCAAGGTGCAGGCCGTCGGCCCCTGGACCCTCGCCTCCACCCTGGAGCTCCGGCACGGCGACCGCATGCTCTCCGACCTCGGCGCCGTCCGCGAGCTCTCCGAGTCCCTGACCGAGGGCCTCAAACAGCATCTCGCCGAGGTGCGGAAGCGGGCCCCGCGGGCCGGCGCGATCCTGCTCCAGCTCGACGAGCCGGCCCTGCCCGGGGTCCTGAAGGGCACCGTCCCCACCGCCAGCGGCTTCGGCAAGCTGCGGGCCGTGGAGGAGCCGGTCGCCCGGGAGACGCTCGCGAAGCTGATCGAGGCCGTGCACGCCGACGCCGGCGCAGACGTCGCCGTCCACTGCTGCGCCCCCGACGTCCCCGTCGATCTGCTGCGCAAGGCCGGTGCGAACTCCATCTCGTTCGACGCGAACGCCTCGGCCATCGATACCGAGTCCCGCCGGGACGAGCACCTCGGGGAGGCGATCGAGGCCGGGGTGGGACTGATGCTCGGCGTCGTCCCGGCCCTGGACCCGCCGCGCGCCCCCGGCGTCAACCAGCTCCTCGACAAGGTGTTGTCCTTGACCCGGCTGGGGTTCTCGCCGCGGCAGCTGGCCGAAGCGGTGACGATCACCCCGACCTGCGGTCTGGCGGGCGCGACTCCGCCATGGGCCCGCCAGGCCCTGATTCTGGCGCACCGCACCGCCGACGCGCTGGCGGACAAAGCGGCCTGAACTGCGGGAGTGTCAGTGGCTGGCAGTAGATTCTTCCTGTCAAAGACTCCCCGACCAGTGAGGTGACGCGTTGTCCGGCATGGATGAGACCATCGCTCTGACCCCCGCGCAGCAGCACGCGGCGCTGGCCGAGGTGATCGAGGAAGCGCGCTACCGGTACTACGTCCTCGACGCGCCGACCATGAGCGACGCCGAGTTCGACGTGAAGCTCCGGGAACTGGAGGCCATCGAGGAGCGCAACCCCGAGCTGCGCACCCCGGACTCGCCGACGCAGAAGGTCGCGGGCAACTACGAGACCGAGTTCACCTCCGTCCCGCACCTGGAGCGCATGCTCTCGCTGGACAACGCCTTTACCGCAGACGAACTCAAGACCTGGGCCGACCGCATCGAGAAGGAGCTCGGCGCGCTGCCGGACCTGCTGTGCGAGCTGAAGGTCGACGGCCTGGCGATCAACCTGCTCTACGAGAACGGCAAGCTGGTCCGGGCCCTGACCCGCGGCGACGGCCGCACCGGCGAGGACATCACGCCGAACGCCAGGACCATCCAGACCATCCCGCAGACCCTCACCGGGACCGCGGAGTTCCCGGTGCCGGAGCTGGTCGAGGTGCGCGGCGAGGTCTACTTCGCGGTCAAGGCCTTCGACGAGTGGAACGAGAAGATCCTCGCCGAGACCGGCCGGTCCTACGCCAACCCGCGCAACGCCGCGGCCGGCTCGCTGCGCCAGAAGGACCCGCGGGTCACCGCGCAGCGTCCGCTGTCGATGGTCGTGCACGGCATCGGCGCCCGGAAGGGCTTTATCCCGAAGTCGCAGTCGCATTCCTACGAGGCGCTCAAGGCCTGGGGCCTGCCCACCTCGGACCGGGTCAGGGTCGTCAGGACCCTGAAGGACGTCCAGAAGTACATCGACTACTACGGCAAGCACCGCCACGACGTGGAGCACGAGATCGACGGCGTCGTGGTGAAGGTCGACGAGCTGGCCATCCAGGGCCGCCTGGGCAGCACCTCGCGGGCCCCGCGCTGGGCCATCGCCTTCAAGTACCCGCCGGAAGAGGTCACCACCAAGCTGCTGGACATCCGGGTCCAGGTCGGCCGTACCGGGCGGGTGACCCCGTACGCGGTGATGGAGCCGGTCGTCGTCGCCGGCTCCACGGTCGAGTTCGCCACGCTCCACAACCAGGAGATCGTGGTGAAGAAGGGCCTGCTGATCGGCGACACGGTGGTGCTGCGCAAGGCCGGCGACGTGATCCCGGAGATCGTGGGCGCGGTGCAGGACCTGCGGGACGGCTCCGAGCGCGCCTTCGTCATGCCGGAGAACTGCCCGGACTGCGGCACCGAGCTGGCGCCGCAGAAGGAGGGCGACGTCGATCTGCGGTGCCCGAACGCGCAGTTCTGCCTGGGCCAGATCCGCGAGCGCATCGACTTCATGGGCAGCCGCAACGCCCTGGACATCGAGGCGCTGGGCTTCGAGTCGGCGGTGGCGCTGACCCAGCCCGACGGCGGCACCGCGCCGGTGCACGACGAGGGCGATCTGCTGAACCTGCGCATCGAGGACCTCGCCGGCCTGACGATGGCGCACGCCAAGCGGGGCGCGGACGCCAAGCCCGGCGAGACCGAGCTGGTGCCGTACTTCTACACCAAGGGCACGCCGAAGAAGCCCAGCGTCCCGACCAAGAACACCGAAGCCCTGATGCAGCAGCTGGAGCTGGTCAAGACCGGCCGGCAGCTGTGGCGGTTCCTGGTCTCCCTGTCCATCCGGCACGTCGGCCCGACCGCGGCCCGGGTGCTGGCCCGCGAGTTCCCGTCCTTCGAGGCGCTGGCGAACGCCACCGAGGAGGACCTGAAGGCGGCCGAGGGCATCGGCCCGACCATCGCCACCGCGATCGTGGAATGGTTCGCGGTCGACTGGCACCGGGAGATCATCCGCAAGTGGCAGGACGCCGGCGTGGTGCCTGTTGTGGAGTCCGCCCCCGAGGGACCGAGGCCTCTTGAGGGATTGAGTGTGGTCGTAACGGGCACATTGGCCGGATTCACCCGGGACGGCGCGGCCGAGGAACTGACCTCCCGCGGCGCCAAGGTGAGCGGGTCGGTGTCCAAGAAGACCTCGTTCGTGGTGGTCGGTGACAACCCCGGAAGCAAGTACGACAAGGCGTTGACGTTGGGGGTCAAGGTCCTCGATGAAGAGGGTTTCAAGGTCCTGCTGGAATCCGGTCCGGACGCGGCGGCGGCGACCGTGGCCGAAGCAGGAGCCTGACACCCCGGGCGGGTAAGGCGTCAAGTCCCAGGCGAAACCTTTACGGTCCGTCTCTGGTCGGCGACGTTCCGATACGGCAGTATTGCTGCGTCAGCCTGCTTGTGCGCGCGTGCACCGACGAGACCGGTACGGGAGGGTCCGCTCCATGCACCGACCGTTCGAGCCGGAGTACGGCCCGAAGGCCGATCCCGGACGCCTGTACGCGTTCGTCGCCGTCGTCGGCGCGGCCGGGATCACGATCCTGGCCGCGCTGCTGGCGCTGAACTGGAAGAGCTCGGGGCCGACCACCGAGTCGCTGCCGGCCCTGGTGATGACCATGTGCCTGGTCTTCCTCGGCGAACTCCGGCCCCTGATGCGCCTGCAGCACACCAACCGGGAGGCCGCCACCACGACGGTGTTCACCATCGCGCTGCTGATGCTGGCCGGCTGGCCGCTGGCGGCGATGGTGCAGGCCGCGGCCTCGGTGGTGGGCGGCGCGGCCGGGCGCAAGACCTGGTGGCGCACCCTGTTCAACGTCTCGCAGTTCACGCTGTCGCTGGGCGCGGCCTGTCTGGTGCTCCAGGTGTTCGGCATCGTCCCGACCCCGGGCCGGCCCTGGGCGCCCAGCGTGACCTACCTGGCGGCGATCCTGCTGGCCGGCGTCGCGTACTTCGCGGTCAACCTGTTCCTGGTCTGGCAGGCGGTGGCGATCTGGACCGGGGTGTCGCTGCGTGCCATCGCGCTGCGGGAGTGGAAGGTCGAGCTGCAGGTGGTCGGCGCCTCGGTGGTGCTGGCCCCGCTGATCACCGTGGTGATGAAGCACCAGCCGTACCTCATCATCCTGTTCGTCCCGGTCCTGCTGGTCTTCTACCGCAGCGCCCTGGCCTTCGACGAGAGCGAGTGGCAGTCGCTGCACGACCCGCTGACCGCGCTGCCGAACCGCAAGGCGCTGCGCCGCCAGGCCGAGCTGATGCTCGGCGCGCCGGGCGGCCCGGACGACGGCGGCATGTCCTCGCTCTACGGCAACGGCCGCGCCCCGGTCGCGATGTCGTTCCCGCCCGGCCGGATCGGGCTGTTCCTGCTGGACCTGGACCGGTTCAAGGAGGTCAACGACACCCTGGGGCACGCCGCCGGCGACGAGCTGATCCGCGAGGTGGCGGCCCGGCTGTCGGCCGCGGTGCGCGCCGAGGACATGGTGGCCCGGCTCGGCGGCGACGAGTTCGCGGTGCTGCTGCCCGGCCTGCCGGACGTGGAGGCCGCGCAGCAGCTGGCGCAGCGGCTGCTGGACGCGGTCGCGGTGCCGTTCCGGCTGCACGGCTTCACCCTGGACGTCGAGGCCTCGCTCGGGATCGCGCTGTACCCGGACGACGCCCGGCACTACGACGTGCTGCTGCGGCACGCGGACGTGGCGATGTACGAGGCCAAGCGCAGCAAGGCCGGCTACGTCCGCTACGACCCGGCCCGGGACCGCAACAGCCCGGACCGGCTGGCGCTGCTCAGCGATCTGCGCGGGGCGCTGGAGAACGGCCGGATCGAGGTGCACTACCAGCCGCAGGCCTCGTTCCGGGACCAGCGCGTGGTCGGCGTCGAGGCGCTGGCCCGCTGGCGGCACCACACGCGCGGCGCGATATCGCCGGAGACGTTCGTGAAGCTGGCCGAGTCCAGCGGCCTGATGCCCCGGCTGACCGAGTACATCCTCGACGTCTCGCTGCGGCAGGCGGCGGTGTGGTGGCGCTCCGGCTACGGCGTCCCGATCGCGGTGAACGTCTCCCTGCGGGACATCGAGACCCCCGGCTTCGTCGAGATGGTGGCGCGCAAACTGGCCCAGCACCGGGTCCGGCCCGAGGCGCTGCGGCTGGAGATCGCCGAGCGGGTGCTCGTCGGCGACGCCCAGACCGCCCGCACCACCCTGCTGGGCCTGTCGAAGCTCGGCGTGCGGCTGTCCCTGGACGACTTCGGCACCGGCTACGCCTCGCTGCTGACGCTGCGCCGGCTGCCCTTCGACGAGATCAAGATCGACCGCTCCTTCGTCAGCGGCATCGGCTACGACACCGACGACGCCGCGATCGTCCGCTCGACCATAGACCTGGCGCACTCCCTGGGGCTGCGGGTCGTCGCCGAGGGCGTCGAGGACCCGACGACCTGGTCCGCGCTGGAGGGCTACGGCTGCGACGAGGCCCAGGGCTGGCTGGTCTCCAAGGCGCTGCCGGCCGGCGAGATCTGCGTGCTGCTGGCCGAGCGGGTGCCGGCCCCGGCCCCGGCGCCGTCCGCCAAGCGCACCGCGGGGGGTCCGCCGGAGCAGCTCTCGGCGTAGATCTCCGCGCGGCGCTACCGTACGCGGGTGGACATCCTTCGCTACACGGCCTTCACTACCGATCCCTCCGGCGGCAACCCCGCGGGCGTCGTGCTCGACGCACAGGGTGTGGACGACGCGGCGATGCTCGCGGCGGCCGCCGAGGTGGGCTACTCCGAGACCGCGTTCGTGTTCCCGCCGGGGCCGGACGGGCGGCTCCCGCTGCGGTTCTTCAGCCCGCTGGCCGAGGTGTCGTTCTGCGGACACGCCACCATCGCCACCGCGGTCGCCTACGCCGAGCGGCACGGCACCGGGGACCTCACGTTCGAGACCATGGCCGGGACCGTTCCCGTGCGCACGGCCCGCGAGGAGGAGGGCGGCGCCGTCACCGCCACGCTCGTGAGCGTCCCGCCGCGCCAGGAGCTGCTGGCCCCCGCCACGCTCGCCGCGCTGCTGGACGCGCTCCGCTGGACGCCGGAGGACCTGGACCCGGCGTTCCCGCCGCTGGCGGCGTACGGCGGCGCGTGGCACCCGATCATCGCCGCCGCCGACCGCGAGCGCCTGGCCCGGCTCGACTACGCCATGGACGACCTCGGCCCGCTGATGGCCGAACACGGCTGGACGACCGTCGACCTGGTGTGGCGCGAGTCGCCGACGGTGTTCCACGCCCGCAACCCGTTCCCGCCCGGCGGCGTGTACGAGGACCCGGCGACCGGCGCCGCCGCGGCCGCGTTCGGGGGTTACCTGCGGACGCTCGGGCTCGTCGAGGCACCCGCGACGGTCACCGTCCATCAGGGCTTCGACATGGGGCGGCCCAGCACGCTGACGGTCGGCATCCCGGAGGGCCCCGGCGGGATCTCGGTCACCGGGACGGCGGTCGCACTGGGGTAAAGCCGGACCCGGAAACGCGCCCCCCGCGACTACGCTGGACACCAAGCCTGATGCCTGGGGGGACCACGTGAGCATCGGATCGACCGGCGGCGGCCACGCGCGCCCGGAAATGCTCGTCGGCGGACGCTACCGGCTGCTGCGGCGGCTCGGCTCCGGCGGCTACGGCCGGGTCTGGCAGGCCCACGACACCGCCCTCGGCGTCGACGTCGCGGTGAAGGAGGTGCTGCTGCCGCCCTCGCTCACCGCCGACGAACACGCCACCCGCCTGGCCCGCGCCGAACGCGAGGCCCGCAACGCCGCCCGCCTGCGCGGCCACCCGAACGTCGTCTCGGTCTACGACGTGGTGGTCGAGGACGGCGTGCCGTGGACCGTCATGGAGCTGGTCCACGGCCGCTCGCTGCAGGAGCGGCTGGAGACCGGCGGCCCGCTGACCCCCGACCAGGCCGGGCGCGTGGCCGGCGCCCTGCTCCGGGCCCTCGACGCGGCCCACCGCGCCGGCCTGCTGCATCGCGACGTGAAACCCGCGAACGTGATGCTCGCCGACGACGGCGCCGTCCTGCTGACCGACTTCGGCATCGCGGTCTCCAGCGGCGACCCGGGCCTCACCGCCGCGGGCGCGGTCGTCGGCTCTGCGGAGTACTTGGCCCCCGAACGCGTCCGCGGCCATGAAGCCGGACCCCCGTCGGACCTGTTCTCCCTCGGCGTGACGCTCTACGAGGCGGTCGAGGGTCTGTCCCCCTTCCGCCGCGCCGAGACCGCGGCGAGCTTCGGCGCCGTACTGCTCGACACGCCGCCGTCGCTGAACCGCGCGACGGGAGCGCTCGGAGAGGTGATACGAGGGCTGATGGAGAAGGAACCCGCTCAGCGGATGACGGCTCAGCAGGCGCTCGACTTGTTCGCCATCACACCGACACCAGGTCCGACACCGGTACCGCCACAAGTCCCGGCTACGGCACCGGGACCAGTACCGCCACAAACACCGGCTCTGGCCCCAAGGCCCGCATCGCCGCTCGCCGACGCACCGAACCAGGCGCCCGCACCTGCACCTGAGCCGACACAGTTCTGGCCGTCGCCACTCGCCGCCCCGCCCAGCCAGGTGCCCCCGCACACCTGGCCCGCAGCTCCCCCCACCCTGCCCCCCGCTCCCGGCTTCCGGTTCCAACCCCCGCCCGCCGGCTCCGACTCGGCCCGCACCCTCGTGCCCTTCCTCCTCACCGCCTACTTCGCGATCGTCGCCTTCCTCCCGGCCTTCACCATCCCCGCCGATGTCTCCGCCTCCGGCACCGACATCACCATCAGCACCTGGCAGCTCTTCCGCTGGTACCCCGGCGAGCCGGGCGGTGAGCAGGCCGCGACCTCCATCCAGGTCGTCGGCCTCGTCCTGACCGTCCTCACGCTCGCCGCCCTCACACCGCGCAGTGGCCCCGGCGTGCGCGCCCTCGCTTATCTCGCGATCATCGCGACCGCCGCGCTCGAGCTCTTCACCGCTGTGCACTACGGCGGGCCCTGGACCGTCGGCCTCCCCACCGGTCCCGGCTACTGGGGCTTCTGGCTCGGTCTCGCCGCGCTGGCCGTCGCGGTGCCGGGCCGTGACGCGGTCACCCGCCGGACACGGAAAGTCGCCTGACGTCCCGCGACTAGGATGGCTACGGTTGTCATAAACCCCAGACCACACCGTAGGGATCCGTGCATATGCCCGCTATCACCCGTGAAGAGGTCGCCCACCTGGCGCGGCTGTCACGGCTCGACCTGTCCGAAGACGAGCTCGTGCACTACGCCGAGCAGCTCGACGTCATCCTCGGCTCGGTGGCCCGTGTCAGCGAGGCCGTGCAGCAGCTCGGTCAAGGGCAGGACATCCCGCCGACCTCGCACGCGCTGCCGCTGGTCAACGTCACCCGGCCGGACGTGGAGCGGCCGTGCCTGGACCCGGCCGACGTGCTGAGCCAGGCGCCGGCGGCGCAGGACCAGCGCTTCCGGGTGCCGCGGATCCTGGGGGAGGACTGACATGGCCTTCGACGGTGACCTGATCAAGAGCACGGCGGCCGACCTGGCCGGCGCCATCAAGAACGGCGACGTCTCCGCGACCGAGGTGGCGCGGGCGCACCTGGACCGCATCGCCAAGGTCGACGAGAAGGTGCACGCCTTCCTGCACGTCGACACTGACGGCGCGCTGGCCAAGGCCGCCGAGGTGGACGCCAAGCGGGCCCGCGGCGAGGAGCTCGGCCCGCTGGCCGGCGTGCCGCTGGCGCTGAAGGACGTCTTCACCATGAAGGGCGTCCCCACCACCTGCGGCTCCAAGATCCTCGAGGGCTGGCGGCCCCCGTACGACGCCACGCTGACCCGCAAGCTGCGCGAGGCCGACGTCGTCATCCTCGGCAAGACCAACATGGACGAGTTCGCGATGGGCTCCTCCACCGAGAACTCCGCCTACGGCGTCACTCGCAACCCGTGGGACCTGACCCGCATCCCCGGCGGCTCCGGCGGCGGCTCCTCGGCGAGCCTGGCCGCCTTCGAGGCCCCGCTGGCCATCGGCACCGACACCGGCGGCTCCATCCGCCAGCCGGCCTCGGTCACCGGCACCGTCGGCGTGAAGCCCACCTACGGCGGCGTCTCCCGCTACGGTCTGGTCGCCTTCTCCTCCTCGCTGGACCAGGGCGGGCCCTGCGCCCGCACCGTGCTGGACGCCGCGCTGCTGCACGCCGCCATCGCCGGCCACGACCCGCTGGACTCGACCTCGATCGACCAGCCGGTGCCGGACGTCGTCGGCGCCGCGAAGCTGGCCGACGTCAAGGGCATGAAGGTCGGCGTGGTCAAGCAGTTCGACGGCGAGGGCTACCAGGACGGTGTCCGCAGCCGCTTCCACGAGGCCGTGGACCTGCTGCGCGAACTCGGCGCCACGGTCGTGGAGGTGGACTGCCCGTCCTTCGACTACGCGCTGCCGGCCTACTACCTCATCGCCCCGTCCGAGTGCTCCTCGAACCTGGCCCGGTTCGACGCCATGCGCTACGGCCTGCGGATCGGCGACGACGGCGTGAACGGCGTCGAGGAGGTCATGGCCCTGACCCGGGAGGCCGGCTTCGGCCCCGAGGTGAAGCGCCGGATCATGCTCGGCACCTACGCGCTGTCCTCCGGCTACTACGACGCCTACTACGGCTCGGCGCAGCAGGTCCGCACCCTGATCATGCGCGACTTCGACCGCGCCTTCGCCGACGTCGACGTGCTGGTCTCGCCGACCACCCCGACCACCGCCTTCAAGATCGGCGAGCGCGCCGACGACCCGATGGCGATGTACCTGGCCGACCTGTGCACCATCCCGACCAACCTGGCCGGCAACGCCGGCATGTCGGTCCCGGTCGGCCTGGCGCCCGAGGACGGCCTGCCGGTCGGCCTGCAGATCATCGCGCCGGCCATGGCCGACGACCGGCTCTACCGGGTCGGCGCGGCGGTCGAGGCCGCTCTGAACACCAAGTGGGGCCACCCGCTGATCGAGGAGGTGCCGTCGCTGTGAGCCCGAAGAAGGTCAAGTCGCGCGGCAAGGTCGGCACGCTGTTCGCGGTCGGCAGCTCGGTCACGCTGGCCCCGGTCCTGCTGCGCCGCTTCAAGGAGGCGCGCGCCAAGGGCGACAAGCTGGCGGTCGCCGACGCCGCGGTCTCCGCGGCCGCGCTGGCGGTCGGCGTGGCCCAGGTGCTGCGGGCCCGGAAGGGCCGCTCCGGAGAGAAGGGCGAGTCCTGAGATGAGTGGAACGAGCACTGTGAACCTGCCCTCCTACGAGGACGCCCTCGCCTCCTACGACCCGGTCATGGGCCTGGAGGTCCACGTCGAGCTGGGCACCGCCACCAAGATGTTCTGCGGCTGCCCCACCGCCTTCGGCGCCGACCCGAACACCCAGACCTGCCCGACCTGCCTCGGCCTGCCCGGCTCGCTGCCGGTGGTGAACGCCACGGCCATCGAGTCCGCGATCCGCATCGGCCTCGCGCTGAACTGCGAGATCGCCGAGTGGTGCCGCTTCGCCCGGAAGAACTACTTCTACCCGGACATGCCGAAGAACTTCCAGACGTCGCAGTACGACGAGCCGATCGCGTTCAACGGCTACCTGGACGTCGAGGCGGCCGGGAAGACCTGGCGCATCGAGATCGAGCGCGCGCACATGGAGGAGGACACCGGCAAGTCCACCCACGTCGGCGGCGCCACCGGTCGCATCCACGGCGCCGACTACTCGCTGGTCGACTACAACCGGGCCGGCATCCCGCTGATCGAGATCGTCACCAAGCCGATCACCGGCACCGGCGAGCACGCGCCGGAGGTCGCCAAGGCCTACGTCGCCGAACTCCGTGAGCTGATCAGGGCGCTCGGCGTCTCCGAGGCCCGCATGGAGCTCGGCCAGATGCGCTGCGACGCCAACCTGTCGCTGCGCCCGCTGGGCACTGAGAAGTTCGGTACCCGCTCGGAGACCAAGAACGTCAACTCCCTGCGCTCGGTGGAACGCGCGGTCACCTTCGAGATCCGCCGCCACGCCGCCGTCCTCGACGCCGGCGACAAGGTGGTCCAGGAGACCCGCCACTTCCACGAGAACGACGGCACCACCTCTCCGGGCCGCGTGAAGGAGGAGGCGGAGGACTACCGCTACTTCCCCGAGCCGGACCTGGTCCCGGTCGCCCCGGCCCGCACCTGGGTCGAGGAGCTGCGCGGCACGCTCCCCGAGCTGCCGGGCGCGCGCCGCAAGCGGCTGCAGGGCGAGTGGGAGGTGTCCGACCACGACATGCAGTCCATCCTCAACGCCGGTGCGGTCGACCTGATCGTCGAGACGGTGTCCCTGGGCGCCGCCGCCGACCAGGCGCGCAAGTGGTGGATGGGCGAGCTGGCGCGCCGCGCCAACGAGGACGGCGTCGACCTCGGCGCCCTGGCCATCACCCCGGCCCAGGTCGCCGAGGTGGTCGCCCTCACCTCCGCGGGCAAGCTGAACGACAAGCTGGCCCGCCAGGTGATCGAGGGCGTCCTGGCCGGCGAGGGCTCGCCGGAGGAGGTCGTGGCCAAGCGCGGCCTCGCGGTCGTCAGCGACGACGGCGCCCTGCTGACCGCGATCGACGACGCCGTCGCCGCTTTCCCGGACGCCGCCGAGAAGGTGCGCGGCGGCAACCTGGGACCGGCCGGACAGCTGATCGGCGCGGTCATGAAGGCCACGCGCGGGCAGGCGGACGCGGCGCGGGTGCGGGAGCTGCTGCTGGAGCGCCTGTCGGGCTGAGGCCGCTGTTCGCAGCAGGCAGTTCCGCAGGAGGTGGTGAGGCGGGCCGTCTTCCCGACGGGGAGGCGGCCCGGTCTCGTTCGGGGACGGAGGAGAGAAGTGGTGGAACCGTGTGCGGAGTGCGGTGCGGCGTCAGGATCCTGTGACGCGCTGTTCCACGGCCTACTGGCGCTGGACCACTCGCGGCAGGAGCCGTGGGGACCGCTGCACGGGGTCTCGGTCTCGTGCTACTTCCTGCAGCATCCCAGCCGTGCGACGGCGGGGCACCGGGGCCGTGAGTGGGAACTGGTGCGGGCTTACCTCGACGGTGGCCTGGCAGCCGTCGACTGGGTCGTCAGACGCGCGCGGAGCGAGAACTCGCACCGGAGTCCGGGACTGTCGGTCCCGGAGCCTCCACGCGTGCGCCAGGAGCCGCCGGCGCGGTTCGCCGTGACGATCGAGGACGTCGCCGTCGACGGGACCTTCCCCGCCGACGGCTTCGCCGATCGCGTCACGGCGTGGGCCGCGGCCACGGCCGAAGCGTGGCGGCCGGATGCGTGACTACCGCAGCATCTCCGCCTGAAGCAGGAGCACCTGGCCGATCGCCACGTCGCCGGCGTCCCCCTTCACCGCGGTGGTCGTGACGACCGCCACCACGTCCCCGGTCCGGAACGCCGCCCGCCGCTCGATCCGCCCCGGCGCACCCTCGACCACGTCGAACTTCCGCACCGCGACGTCCGCGGTGTCGTCCCCGAACCCCGGCACGGTGACCTTCGGCACGACGTCCTCGGCGTTCATGGCCTTCCGCGGCTCCGCCGACTCCAGATCACCCTCCATCGCGAACGCGCCGGCATGATCAGCGAACTGGAACAGCTCCACCACCGTGTGCTGCCCGTCCTTGGCGACCCACCCCCGCCACGCGATCCGCCGCAACCCGGCGTCGTTGAGCCGGCCGGCCAGCACCGCACCGTCCATCCCGGCCGCGAAGTCCTTGGCCGGCTCCCACCCGTCCTCCTTGAGCACGGCGCCCTTCGGCACCGGCAGCAGGTACCGCCGCAGATCGCCGTAGTGCACCTGCCCACCGTTGCTCTCATCGCCGGGCGCCGGCTTCCCGGCCGGCGGCGCGGGCTTGGTGATCACCGGGAACACGGCCCGGCCGTCGTTCGGCGTGGCGAGGAACGGCACGTCGGTCCGCTGGGGAAGCGTGACGGCGTAAGCGGTCCCCGCCCCGACGGCCCCCGCGAGGACGAGCGCCGACGCGTAGCGGAGGAGCAGACGCGGCCAACGGGGCTTCGGCTTCGGCGCCGACTCGGCCTGCAACTGGGTGAAGAAGGCTGACGGGTCGAGGTAGAGCTGTTCCGGTGCGGCCGCCACAGCCTGAACGGGCGCCGGCAGGACGGGCTCGGGTGAAGAATCAGCCTCTGTTCCTGGTTCTTCAGCCGGCTCGACTTCGCGCTCTAGCTTTTCGCTCTCGGCGGCGGCGTCCTCATAGGGAGTCGTCCCGACCCGCTGTTCTTCAGGCTGTTCCTCGGCGGCGACAGTCTCGGCGACCGCGGTCTCGGCGCCTTCAGCCTCCGTGACCCCAGCCTCGGTCACCGCCTCCTCGACCTCGGCCGCCGTCTCCTCAGCCGCCGTCTCCTCAGCCGCGACCACCCGCTTCCGCGGCTCGCCGAACGCCGCCAGCACGTCGTCCTGTGCGCTCACGTCCCCAGCCCGTTCTTCAGCAGGTCCAGCTGTCGGCCGAACATATCGGTCACGCCCTTCGCATCCAGGGGCACGACGCCCTCGGCGCGCGCGATGGCGAACGCGTCGCCGACCGTGGCCAGGCACGTCATGCTGTCCAGCGGGTCGCCGGGGCGGGTGGCCGGGAGGACGCAGAGGGCGTCCGGGTGGCCGGGGACCGCGGGACCGGTGCGGAAGCTCTTCGACTGCTTCACGATCTGGACGAAGTCACCCGTCGACTTGGCCGACAGGGCCGGGTCCAGTTGCAGCACCGTGAACGCGAGGTCCAGTGTCCCGGCCTCGTTCGCGTACGTCCGCACCGCGCCGCCGGTCATGTGCCCGGCCGCCACCGCTCCCTGCACGCCGCTCAGGTCCGAGGCGGGCAGCGATCCGAACAGCAGCGACACCGTCGGGTCGGCCTGGTCCGGACGCACCGCCGAGTCGTTGCCGAGTTCGCCCTCGTCCGGGCCCGGCTTGTAGCCGTCGGGCATCGGCAGCAGGAAGGCGAGCATGCTGCCGTAGTGCGAGCCGTCCGAGCGCACGCCGGAGGTGACGCTCGGGCTCGGCGTCGCCACCGGAGCCGGCGTCGGGCGCGCCCACGCCGCCGTCTGCTCGCCGTCGACCTTCGACGTCCCGGTCGCGGCCAGGATCCCGAACCCGACAGCCGCCCCTACAGCCAGTGCCGACGCGAGCCATCCGGTCAGGAGGAGGGCCCGCCGCCGGGTTCCGGACGCGGCCGGCTCAGCCATCGCAGGCTCGACCTGCCCGGGACCGGCTGGCCCGGGCTCAACCGGCGGGGCTTCAGCCGGCGCGGCTTCAGCCGGCGCGGCCTCAACCAGGGCGACCTCAGCCGGCAGGGCTTCCGTCGACCCGGTCTCAACCGGCACGCCTTCAGCAAGCTCCGTCCCAGGCTCAGCTTGTCCGGGCTCAGTCTTCTCAGGCTCGACCGCAGCCTCCGCCTCGACCAGCTCAGGCTGACCGGGTTCCGACTCGGCCTCGGCCGTGTCCGGCTCAGCGGTCACCACGTCGACCGCCGCGTCAGCGACCTCGGCAACCGGGGCGGCCTCGTTCTCCGCCCCCTCCGCCATCTCACCGCTCACAACCGGTCCGCCTGTTCCTTCGTGATCTTCGTCAGATCGGCGATCTCCGGCGGGTCCTGCTTCCGGTTCACGAAGACCTGCTCCACGACGTTCCCGTGCCGCACCAGCCCGTATCCGGTGTAGAACCCGTCCGGCCCCTTGGAGGTGTACCGGCCCACGTATCCGGTCCCCGTCCCGTCGACCGTCGGCGTGCTCACGTCCACCGGGAACCCGATCTCGCCGAAGAACGTCTGGGCGTCGTCGGTGGTCCGGAACTGGATCAGGTCGATCTCGACCTCGGTGCCGTCGGGCAGGTCCCAGTACGCGCGGGCGGCGCGCCGGAACCGCTCTCGGTTGAGCTTCTCGAACGCCTGGTCGGGGTGCGGCCAGTACTCGGCCAGGTCGCCGATCGTCGCCCAGCCGCGCGCGGGCAGACCGGCGGGATCGTGCGCCTCCGCCGGCGCGTCCACCAGCAGCGCGCGCAGATCGCCGTCCAGCTTCGCGCCGTCGTCGGTCGCCGGGTCCGGCGACTCCGCTGCCGCCGGTGCGGCCGCCGGCGCCAGCGTGTGCGGGATCGGCGGCAGCGGTGTCGCCGGCCGCCCGTGCTGGATGGCGAACCCGCTCGCCACCCCGCCCATCAGTCCCACGACGACCGCCGAGGAGAACAGCAGTCCGGTCCGTCGCTTCACGTCCTCAGCTCCCCGTGTCCAGCCGGGCGATCTGCTTGCGCACCCGGTCGATCAGCACGGCGTGGTCCACCGGCGGCTCGCCGAAGACGTCCACCTCGAAGAACACGTCGCCGCGGAAGCCCACCGCGCGCAGCCGGGCCTCGCCCAGCGCCGGGTCCATCGCGATGTCGTAGGCCTTCTCGTCCGGGTAGCCGGGCACGGCGAACGCCTTCCAGGCCGCGGCCGGCTTGTCGCCGCCCGCCCACGCCTTCGCGGAGTCCGCGGTGCTGAAGCGCAGCATCCGCACCATCACGTGGTATTTGCCGTCCCCGGTCTGGTACCGGCGGGTCGCGCCGGCCTGGAAGTGCAGCGCGTCCAGTTGCTTGAGCACCTGGGCGCCGTTGCCGTACCAGGCGGCGACGACCTGCTTGGTCACCGTGTCGCCGTCCGCGGCGCCGATCACCGAGGCGTCGGAGGGCACCGCCATGAGGAAGTACCGGAGGTCGCCGCTGTGCACGCCGTTCGCGACCTTCCCGGTCACCGTGGAGACCGGAGTCGGAGTCGGGGTCGGGGACGGTGACGACGAGCTGCTGGTCGTCGGAGTCGGGCTCGGCGTGGACGGAGAAGCCGACGCCGAGGCGTCCGTCGAGGCCGTCGAGGCCGTCGCCGAGACGGTCGCCCGCGCCGCCGCGGTGTCCGCGGAACCCGACGGCGACCCGTCCCGGCCGAACGCCACCACGGCCCCGGCCGTCCCGCCCGCGATCACCACCCACCCGACAGCGAGCGCCGCCACGGTCGCCCGTCCGCGGCCGGCGCCGGGAATCCCCAGTCCTGGCACTTTCACGCACCTCTGATTTACTTTTCCTGACGAGAGAGAGCGATCTTCCCACTCGCACGCCGAATCGCAGGACCGCTTTTCGGTCACGGTTGGGCCACGATCCCGGCCGGCCGGGTTTCGGGGCCGGATCCACCGTTCCGGGGCCGTCCGGCACCGGCTGCCCCACCCCGTTTGCGGTCCCGTCCGCACCGGGTCAAGGTGGGGAAGGCACAGCCCAGCTCTGTCCTGCCCTGGACCCCGGAACCGGAAGGCGGTGGCCGCGATGAAGGCCCTCCAGTACCCGGCGGTCGGCGCCGCCCCCGCGGTCGTCGACGTCCCGGACCCCGAACCCGGACCCGGCCAGGTGCTGCTGAAGGTGACCGCGGCCGGCGTCTGCCACTCCGACATCGCCGTGATGGGCATGCCCGCCTCCGCGCTGCGCTTCCCGCTGCCGCTGACGCTCGGCCACGAGGGCGCCGGCACGGTGGCGGCGCTCGGCGAGGGCGCCACCGGGTTCGCCGTCGGCGACAGCGTGGCCGTCTACGGGCCGTGGGGCTGCGGGATGTGCCACATGTGTTCGCAGGGCAAGGAGAACTACTGCCTGCGCGCCGCCGAGCTCAAGATCTTCCCGCCCGGGCTCGGCGCGCCCGGCGCCATCGCCCAGTACATGGTGGTCGACTCCACGCGGCACCTGGTCCCGCTCGGCGACCTGGACCCGGTGCGCAGCGTGCCGCTGACCGACGCCGGCCTGACGCCGTACCACGCCATCAAGACCTCGCTGCCGAAGCTGACCGGCGGCAGCACCGCGGTGGTGATCGGCACCGGCGGCCTGGGCCACGTCGCGATCCAGCTGCTGCGCGCCCTGAGCCCGGCCCGGGTGATAGCGCTGGACGTCGCGCCGGAGAAGCTCGAACTGGCCAAGGAGGTCGGCGCGCACGAGGCGCTGATGTCCGACGACCACGCCGCGCCGGCGGTGAAGGAGCTGACCGGCAACCGCGGCGCCGAGGCCGTCTTCGACTTCGTCGGCGCCCCGCCGACCGTGGCCATCGCCTCGGCCTGCGCCGGCGTGGAGTCCGACGTCACGATCGTCGGCATCGGCGGCGGCAGTGCGCAGGTCGGCTTCGGCGTGACGCCGTACGACGCGGCGTTCCGCGCCCCGTACTGGGGCACCCGCGCGGAGCTGATCGAGGTCCTGGACCTGGCCCGCGACGGCGCGGTCTCGGTGCACGTCGAGACCTACAGCCTGGACGAGGCGCCGAAGGCCTACGAGCGGCTGCACGCCGGGCAGGTGCGCGGCCGCGCCGTCATCCTGCCCGACGACTGACCCGTCCGGGGGTGCGGCTCCGTCCGGCGGCGGATCCGGCCCGGGCCGCTTGACCGTCCGGCACCACGGTTGGCGCATACTGCTGAGGTGAGTGGCCCGATCATGACCAACGGCGGCGACCCCTTCGCACCGCCTTCGAGCGAGAGGCCGCCGGCGGTGGCCGCGGCTTCCGAAGCCGAGACGGCGGACCGCGACGCCCACCCGCAATACGTCCTGCCGCTGGTGGTCCGCATCGAGCGCGCCACGCCGCCGCAACGCACCGACGCACTGGAGACCGCGGCCCGAGCCGTCCTCACCTTCCTGGCCGACCCGCGCTCCACCGAGCCCGACGGCGAGTGGACCCCGCTCGTCGAGGCCTGGACCGACGGCCGCATCCGCAAGGTCCTGCGCCGCGCCCGGGGCGCCGAGTGGACCCGCGCCGAGGCGCTGCCCGGCATCACCGTCACCGGTACCGCCGCAGACCCGGCCCAGGTGCGCGTCTTCCCGCCGGTCCCGCTCGACGGCTGGCCCAAGGACCTCGCCCGCCTCCAGGTCTCGGGGACCGACCTCTCCGACGCCGAGCCCCCGGCGCCGATCACGCCCGGGTCCCAGCCGGTGCTGTGGCTGAACCCGGACCTCGCCATGACCGCGGGCAAGGCCATGGCCCAGGTCGGCCACGCCGCCCAGATCGCGTGGTGGGAACTCGACGACGCGCAGCGCAAGGCGTGGCGGGACGCCGGCTTCCCCCTGGCCGTCCGCGTCGCGTCCCGCGCGGCCTGGCCGGCGCTCGTCGCCTCGGGCCGGCCCCTGGTCCGCGACGCGGGTTTCACCGAGATCGCTCCCGGATCCTGCACCGTGGTGGCGGATCTGCCGGTCCTCGACGCTTGACGGGCGGGCGGGTCCGGAACCGCTATCAGGGGTTTACCGCGCGGCTCCGCCTGGGAAGGGCACCAAGCGTCCTGACCAACCTCTCAGGGAGCTGAAAAACATGCGGATACCCCGCTTCACCAGTAGAACCGGCCGCCTCGCCGTGGCCGCCGCCCTGCTGTTCGGCCTCACGGTCACCGTCGCCGGCGGTGCGGGCGCGTCCGGCGGCGCCGCCCCGGTGCGCCCCGGCCCCGCGACCGTCGTCGCGGCCGACGACGCCGCGGCCCCCGCCCTGGCCGGCCACGCGGCCACCACCACCGCGACCGACCCCTGCGGCTTCGTGCCCGCCGTCCCGGCCGACCGCTTCAAGGGCATCCCGCAGTTCGACGCGAAGAAGGCCGCGGAGCCCTACTCGGTGACCTTCCACACCCCCGAGGGCGACATCACGGTCAAGGCCCTGACGGCGGCGGCCCCCTGCACCACCTACTCCTTCCGCTACCTGATCGAGCGCGGCTACTACGACCGGACCCACTGCCACCGCCTCACCACCCAGCGCCTGTGGGTGCTCCAGTGCGGCGATCCGACCGGCACCGGCAGCGGCGGCCCCGGCTACTCGTTCAACGACGAGAACCTGACCGGCGCCACCTACCCCGCGGGCACCGTCGCCATGGCCAACGCCGGCCCGAACACCAACGGCAGCCAGTTCTTCTTCACCTGGAAGGACACCAAGCTCCGCCCGAACTACACCCCCTTCGGCGTCGTCACCAGCGGCATGGACGTGCTGCAGAAGATCGCCGCCGACGGCGAGGACGACCAGAACTCGGCTGGCGACGGATATCCGAACGACTGGGTGCAGTTCCGCAACGTGCATCTCCACACGCATTGGTAAAGAAAGCCTTTCGGCAACGTATTAGTTCGGACGCCGTCGGTTCGGAGCGCCTATTCCGCGCTTCGGACCGGCGGCTTCTGTTTTCAGCTTCAACCTTCTCGGATTCCAGGCGCCGGTGTGCCGGAATGCGAGACGGCTCGGGGAATCATTGACGGCGTCCCTTTCCGCTGTCACTCTCAGAGCTATGAACCCGGGCCGGCTCCTTGTGGCTCGCCGTCACGTCGATCTGCGACGGACCGCGAGCGCCATCTGTCGCTGCGGCTTCTAGTCTTCGCCGGTTCCGGCTTTTCACCGCTCTTTGAGCACTCTTCACTTCTGCTGCGCATCGACCTGTAGCGGCATTTGGCTTTTTCATCATTCCTCGGGAGCTTCAGCATGCCCACCATCCTGGCTGTCTCCGGCAGTCCGTCCCCGACATCGCGAACGGCGGCTGCCGTCGATCGCGCACTCACCTTGTTGCGAAGGCAGGGCCATACGGCGTCGCATGTGGCGATCCGTGACCTGCCGCCGACCGATCTGCTCTCGGGATTCCGGGACACGCCGGCTCTGTGGAACGCGGCCGACGCGGTCGCGCAGGCCGACGGGATCGTCATCGCCACGCCGGTTTACAAGGCTTCTTACACCGGACTGCTGAAGGCGTTCCTCGACCTGCTTCCGGAGAACGCGTTGGCCGGCAAGGTCGTCCTGCCCTTGGTCACCGGTGGGACGATCGGACACCTGCTCGCGATCGACTACGCGTTGCGGCCCGTCCTGACCGCGCTCGGCGCCGATCATGTGGTGCAGGGCCGGTTCCTCCTCGACACGGACATCATCCGGGGCGAGGGTGCCCCGACCCGGTTGACCGCCGAGGCCGAGCGGCGGCTGGCCGAATCGCTCGTCGCCTTCACCGCGGCGGTGGACCGTCGTGCCGCCGCGCCGGTGCCCGCCCTCGCCCTCGTCGCGAGTGCCGGAGCCAGCCGATGAGCGCCACCACCAGACGCGGCTTCCTCGGGCTGGCCGGTGCGGCGGGTGTGGCGGCCTTCACCGCCGGATGCGGCGGGGCCGCCGCGGCCGCCAGCAAGACCACCAAGCTGCGGTACCAGGGCAGCGCGGGGTCGGTCACGCTGCCCGAACTCGCGGCCGATCTCGGATATCTGGGCCCGGTCACGCTCCAGTGGGTCGGCAACACCATCAGCGGACCGCAGGACATCCAGTCCGCGGCCACCGGTCAGACCGACTTCGGCGGGGCCTTCAACGGCGCGGTCGCCAAGCTCCACTCCGCCGGCGCCCCGATCACCGCGGTCATCAGCTACTACGGCGTCGACAAGGACGCCTACAACGGCTACTACACCCTCGCCGACAGCCCGATCGCGTCGGCCACCGACCTGTTCGGCAAGAAGGTCGGGATGAACACGCTCGGCGCGCACTACGAAGCCGTACTGGACATCTATCTCAACCGCAACGGCGTCACCGGCGACGCGGTGAAGAGGGTCGAGCCGCTCGTCGTGCCGCCGGTCAACACGGAACAGACGTTGCGCGCCCGCCAGATCGACGTCGGCACGCTGGGCGGCGTCCTGCGCGACAAGGCGCTGGCCACCGGCGGGATCAAGGCCCTGTTCACCGACTACGACCTGCTCGGGGCGTTCAGCGCCGGGACGTATGTCTTCCGGAACGACTTCGTGGCGAAGAACCCCGACACCGTCCGGGCGTTCACCACCGGAGTGGCGAAGGCTATCGAGTGGGCCCGGACCACGCCCCGGGACCAGGTGGTCGACCGCTTCACGAAGATCGTGAAGGCGCGCGGCCGCAACGAGGACACTTCCACGCTCCAGTACTTCAAGTCCTTCGGCGTCGCGGGGGCCGGCGGCGTGATCGCCGAGAAGGAGTTCGCCACCTGGATCTCCTGGCTGGAGCAGCAGGGCCAGATCCCGGCCGGCAAGGTCACCGCGTCCGCCGTCTACACGAACAAGTTCAACCCGTTCGCGAACGGAGGGTCCTGAGATGGCCGCCGAGCCGAAGATCCGGCTGGAGCGGCTGGGCAAGACGTTCGCGGTCCGCGGTGGGGACAGTTTCGCCGCCCTGGACGACATCTCGCTCGACGTGGCCGCGGGGGAGTTCCTCGTCGTCGTCGGGCCGAGCGGCTGCGGGAAGTCGACACTGCTGGACCTCATCAGCGGCCTGACGAAGCCCAGCAGCGGCCGGGTGCTGCTGGACGGTGTGCCGGTGACCGGTCCCGCGCTCGACCGCGCCGTCGTGTTCCAGCAGTACGCGCTGCTGCCGTGGCGCACCGCGCAGCGCAACGTCGAGTTCGCCCTGGAGGCCCGGCCCCGGCTGGACCGCCTGGGCCGCAGGGCCCGGGCCGAACGCGCCCGGGAGCATCTGGCCCTGGTCGGCCTGGCCGGGTTCGAGGACCGCTATCCGCACGAGCTGTCCGGTGGGATGCGCCAGCGCGTGGCCATCGCCCGCGCGCTGGCCTCCGACCCGAAGGTGCTGCTGATGGACGAGCCGTTCGCGGCCCTGGACGCGCAGACCCGCGACGGCCTGCAGGAGGAGCTGCTGCGCATCTGGCAGCGCACCGGCACGACGATCGTGTTCATCACGCACGGCATCGACGAGGCCGTCTTCCTCGGGCGGCGTGTGGCGGTCATGACCTCGCGGCCGGGCCGCGTCAAGGAGATCGTCGACGTGCGGCTCGGGGACCGCGGCCCCGACGACGACGTGCGGTCCAGCCCCGAGTTCGCCGCCTACCGGCACGAGGTCTGGAGCCTGCTGCGCGACGAGGTCACGGTGGCGAGGGAGGTCGTTTCAGTTGGCTGAGATACCGGTCCTCCATGTTCACGACCCTGCCGGGGTGAACCCCGGGACCGTGAGGGGGCTGACCTCGGCGGTCGTGCCGAGAGGGAAGGCGGGGCTCCCGGCCGCGGTCAGCGGAGCGGCCCGGCTGCTGACGGGTTTCGCCAAGCGCGGCGTCGCGATCGCCGCGTTCCTGGTGCTGTGGGAGGTCGCCCCGCGCGTCGGCCTGGTCGACCGCACCTTCCTGGTGCCGTTCTCCGAGGCCGTCAGGGCCCTGATCGACCTGGCCGCGAACGGACAGCTGTGGGACAACACCCGGGCCAGCCTGGTCCGCTCCCTGGCCGGCTTCGGCGTCGCGATCGGCGTCGGCGTCCCGCTGGGCCTGCTGATCGGCTGGTACCGGCCGGTCGCGGAGATCCTGGGGCCGCTGCTGGAGCTGTTCCGCAACACCGCCGCCCTGGCGCTGCTGCCGGTCTTCATCCTGCTGCTCGGCATCGGCGAGACGTCGAAGATCGCCATCGTCGTCTACGCCTGCACCTGGCCGATCCTGCTGAACACCGTCAGCGCGGTCCGCAGCGTCGATCCGGTGCTGGTGAAGTCCGCGCGGTCGATGGCGCTGCCCGCGCACCGGCTGTTCGCCAAGGTGATCCTGCCCGCCAGCGTGCCGACCATCTTCACCGGCATCCGGCTGGCCGGCTCCGGGTCGATCCTGGTGCTGATCGCCGCCGAGATGGTCGGCGCCAAGGCCGGGCTCGGCTACCTGGTCAACGTCTCCCAGCAGAACTTCGCCATCCCCGACATGTACGCGGCGATCATCGCCGTCTCCGTGATCGGGCTGGCCTTCAACCACCTCCTCGTCGCGCTCGAACGCCGCCTGACGCGCTGGCGTCCGTCCGCGGGCGCCTGAACCGTAAGGGATCCACCTGATGAGCACTCCGCCACGCCGGCTCCACCTGAACGCCTTCCTCATGACGCCCGGGCACCACGACGCCGCCTGGCGCCACCCGGACAGCCAGCCGCACCGCGCGACCGACGTCACCTACTTCCAGCAGCTCGCGCAGACCGCCGAGCGCGGCAAGCTCGACTCGATCTTCTTCGCCGACGGCCTGGCGGTGTGGGGACGACTGCGGAGCAACGTCTCCGGCGGCCTGGAGCCGTTGACGCTGCTGGCCGCCATCGCCGCCGTCACCAGCCGCGTCGGCCTGATCGCCACCGCCTCGACCACCTTCAACGAGCCCTTTCACCTGGCCCGCAAGTTCGCCTCGCTGGACCACATCTCGGGCGGCCGGGCCGGCTGGAACATCGTGACCTCCGGCAGCGTCAACGAGGCCAACAACTTCAACCTCGAGGAGCACATCGAGCACCGCGTCCGTTACGAGCGCGCCGCGGAGTTCCTGGAGGTCGCGACGCGACTGTGGGACAGCTGGGGCGACGACGCCGTCGTGCTGGACAAGGCGTCGGGCGTCTACGCCGACCCCGAGCGGGTCCGCGAGATCGGCCACGCCGGGCCGTTCTTCCAGGTGCGCGGACCGCTCAACGTCCAGCGCTCGCCGCAGGGCTGGCCGCTGCTGGTGCAGGCCGGTTCGTCGGAGGACGGCAAGGAGTTCGCCGCCCGTCACGCCGAGGCCGTGTTCACCGCGCAGCAGACCCTGGACGACGCCCTGGAGTTCGCCGGGGACGTCAGGGCCCGAGCCGCCGCCCACGGCCGCGCCGGCCTGCCGCTGATCCTGCCGGGCATCGTCCCGGTCATCGGCGCCACCGAGGCCGAGGCGCGGGCGCTGGAGGACCAGCTCACCGAGTTGCAGGTCATCGACTACGGGCTGGGTCAGCTCTCGGCCATGCTCGACGTCGACCTGGCCGGCTACCCGCTGGACGGCCAGCTGCCGGAGCACATCCTGCCGACCGAGGACCAGGTCAACGGCAACAAGAGCCGGTTCACGCTGGTCGCGGACCTGGCGCGGCGCGAGCGGCTCACCATCCGCCAGATCATCGCCCGGCTGGGCGGAGGACGCGGCCATCGCGTCGTCGCGGGCACACCCGAGCAGATCGCCGACGCCCTCGAGACCTGGTTCCGGGCCGGCGCCGCCGACGGCTTCAACATCATGCCGCCGATCCTGCCGACCGGCCTGGACGCCTTCGTGGACCACGTCGTGCCCGAGCTTCAGCGCCGTGGCCTGTTCCGCACCGAGTACACCGGCACGACGCTGCGTGAGCACTACGGCCTGCCGCGTCCCGCCGCCCAGTTCTCAGAACCCGTGCTCGCCTCCGCTTCGCGGTGAGTCCCGCCGTAGAAAGGAACCATCTCGGCGCGCCCTCGTGCGATGAGGGCGCGCCTTCGGTTCCGCGCCCCGGCGATGTCAGGCCTCTTTGACCGCGGCCATGAACTCCGGGCAGTCCACCAAGCGTTCCCGCGGACAGGTCGCGCCGTGCCGCAGGGCCGCCCGCATGCGGGTGAGGCGGGCGATCATCACGTCGAGCTCGTCGGCCTTGGCCGCCATCCGCTGCCGGAGTTCGGTGTCGCCGGGCCCGGCCATGAGGAACCGGCTGATCTCGGCGATGCCGAACCCGGCCTGCCGGGCGCACGCGATCAGCGACAGGCGGTCCAGCACCTCGGGCTGGTACGTGCGGCGCAAGCCGTTGCGGCCCGCGGGCTCGATGAGGCCGCGCTGCTCGTAGAAGCGCAGCGCCGAGGGAGCCAGGCCGGTGCGCGCCGCCACGTCCCCGATGTCCAGCAAGGCCGCGGTGGTGGTGGCGTCGATGGTCTCGGTCATGTCGGCTCCCCTCGGAGGATCGGCGAGCTTGACCTCAAGCGCGCTTCAAGTCGCAGTGTAAGCGTCATGCGAATCCACCACATCAACTGCGGCTCCATGCGCGAGATCACGGCCGACGGCTGCGACAGCCGCCACGCCGTGTGCCACTGTCTGCTGCTGGAGACCGACCGCGACGGCCTGATCCTCGTCGAGAGCGGTCTGGGCACCGCGGACGTCACCACTCCGGAGCGCACCCTCAGCGAGGAGTTCATCGGCCGCGCGCAGCCGGTGTGCGACCTCGACGAGACCGCGCTGCACCAGGTCAGGAAGCTGGGGTTCGACCCCGCCGACGTCCGCCACATCGTCCTGACGCACCTCGACCTCGACCACGCCGGCGGCCTCCCCGACTTCCCCGACGCCCGCGTCCACCTCATGGAGGCCGAACACCGTGCGGCGCTCAGCGCCCCGGGCGCCCACCCCGAGGACCGCGTCCGGTACCGGCCCGCCCACTGGGCCCACCGTCCGGACTGGGTCCCCTACAGCCCGCGTCTCGGCGAGTCGTGGTTCGGGTTCGACGCGGTCCGTCCCCTCGACGGTGTCGACGCCGAAGTGTTCCTGGTCCCGCTCGGCGGCCATACCGCCGGCCACAGCGCGGTGGCGGTCCGCGACGCGGACGCGGACCGCTGGCTGCTGCACTGCGGCGACGCCTACTACTTCCACGGCGAGATCGACCCGGACAACCCGCGGGTCCACCCCGAGATGAACATCCTGGCCCAGGTCGCCGAGGTCGACCGTCCGCTGCGCATCGCGAACCACGCGCGGCTGCGGGAGTTGGTGCGGCAGCACGGAGCGGAGGTCGAGGTGTTCTCGGCGCACGATCCGTGGGAGTTCGCGCGATACGGGGAGATGTAGAACCCATCGGAAGGCGAGAAGGGCTCCCGCACGCGGGAGCCCTTCTCGCGGTCTGCGATCACGATGGATCGTCTATGCCGATGACCGCGTCGGGATGCACCGTGTCCCGCACCACGCGCAGTCCTTCCAGCAGCCCTTCCAACTGCTTGTGCGTCAGCACGCCGGTGAACCAGCGGTCGAGTGCTTCCAGATAGCCGGGGAGGACGTCCCGAAGCGCCTCCGCTCCAGCCTCGGTCAGTTCCGCGAACGTGCCGCGCCGGTCCCCGGGCGCCGTTTGCCGCTCGACCAGCCCCGCCTTCTCCAAGCGGTCGACGAGGCGCGTCACGCCGCTCGTGGACAGCATCGTCTGCGCCGCGAGGTCCGACATGCGCAGCCGGCGTCCGGGGGAGCGGCTCAGGCGCATGAGGGCGTTGACATCCAGGCCGGACAGCCCCTTCGCCCGCCACGTCGGCGTCAGGCGCGCGACGAGGCCCTGGTGCGCCTCGAACAGCAGCCCGGCCGCGGTCAGGCGCGGATCGTCGAAGAGCGGGTCGTCGGTCTCGGTCACGAGGGGGAGCCTAGCAGATACTTGCAGAGCGGATAGTTGACACGCGGAAGATCCTCGCTACGATTATTTGCGCAAGCAACAGTCCGCACAGCAACTAAATTGCACTCCCTGGAGGCTCCCATGCGTGCCATCACCCTTGACTCCTTCGGCGGCCCCGAGGTCCTGGTCCCGGCCGACGTCGAGCGCCCGGTGCCCGGCGCCGCCGAGGTCCTGGTGCGGGTCCGGGCCGCCGGTGTGAACCCGGTCGACCTCGCGACCCGCGCCGGCTACTTCGGGCTGGTCGCCACTCCGCCGGCGGTGCCCGGCTGGGACCTGGCCGGCGTGGTCGAGGCGGTGGGCCCGGACGTCACCCGGTTCGCCGTCGGCGACGAGGTGTTCGGCCTCCCGCTGTTCCCCCGCCCGGCCGGCACCCACGCCGAGTACGCCGTCGTGCCCCAGAACCACCTCGCCCGCACGCCCGCCGCGCTGTCCGCGGCCGAGGCCGGCGCCCTGCCGCTGGCCGGCCTGACCGCCTGGCAGGCCGTGGTGGAGCTGGGGCGCGTCGACGCCGGCGACCGCGTCCTGATCCACGCCGCGGCCGGCGGCGTCGGCCACCTCGCCGTCCAGATCGCCAAGGCCCGCGAGGCCCATGTGACCGTGACCGCCCGCCCGGAGAACCACGCCTTCGTCCGCTCCCTCGGCGCCGACGAAGTCATCGACTACACCGAGCAGGACTTCGCCCAGACCCCCGCCGCCTTCGACGTGGCGATCGACCTGGTCGGCGGCGAGTACGGCTGGCGGACGCTCCGCACCGTGCGCCCCGGGGGCCGCCTGGTCACCGTGGTCGCCCACAACCCCGGCGTCACCGAGGAGGAGGCGGCCGAGCGCCAGGTCCGCCTGCTCACCGTCTCCGTTCGGCCGTCCGCGGCGAATCTGGCGGCTCTCGCGCACCTCGTCGAGACCGGCCGGCTGCGGGTCCACGTCGAGTGGGAGCTTCCGCTGGAGGAAGCGGCCAAGGCCCACGAACTCCTCGCCCTCGGCGGCGCCCGGGGCAAGGGCGTCCTGATCCCGTAAGCGGCTGATGCGGACAACGGTCTGTCCATCGAAGTCAATCGCCCGGAGATCACCCATCGATCACCACGCGGTGTCCTGGTCGCGGCGGGCACACACGGCGCCCGCCGCACCGATCAGAAAGGACTCCGCCCCATGCGGACCAAGCGCATCACCGCGGCCCTGGCGACGGCGGTCGCCGCTCTCGGCCTCGCGACCGGCACCGCGACGTCGGCGCACGCCGCCGACTCCCACGGCTGCAACAGTTACACCCAGGAGCTGAGCTACATCCCCACCGGCGGCTGCCTGGCCCCGTCCGACGACCAGTTCCACGTGGGCGGAATCTTCTTCCGCGAGGACATGCCGTCGAACGTGGTCACCAACGGCAGCGACAGCTTCCTGATACTCCAGAGCGACGGCAACCTCGTCGAATACCACTACGTCTACGGCGGCAACGACATGTTCGACGGGGTCTGGTACCGCATCGACCGCGTCGAGATGGCCACGAACCGCTTCGCCAAGCCCGGCTGGCTCGCCATGCAGTACGACGGCAACCTCGTCGCCTACGACGCCGACGGCCGCCCCTACTGGGCCTCCAACACCAAGGGCTGGTTCGACAACACGGTCACCCTGCGCCTGGAGAAGGGCGGTCTGCTGCACATGACCGACAGCCGGTACGACGTCGCGCTCGGCTGGTAGCCACCGATCCCGCGCCCGCGGGCACACAAAAAGACCAGGTCAGACAAAGTCTGTCCTGGTCTTCACAAGTAGCCCCGACGGGATTCGAACCCGCGCTACTGCCTTGAGAGGGCAGCGTGCTAGGCCGCTACACAACGGGGCCCCTAGCAGCCGCTTCAGCGCTCGGAGCGCCTGGCGACCTGGAAAGCATAGCGCACTTCGGGCACCGCTCATCCCGCATTAACCAGGGCGCGGGGCGGCCGTGATCAGCATCACGCGGCGCCGATCAGCGCCTCGGACAGGGCCGGTCGCGGAGCGCGGAGCGGACTTCCACGAGACGGCCGCGGCGCTCGCCACCAGACCGGGGCGTCGAGAAGGTCGATGCCCGCCGTGTAGTAGTTGAAGTTCCAGCTGATCCGCAACGGGCCGCGGCGGTGACATCGGTCCAGGCCAGTCAAGGTTCTGAGACAACAGAAACGAGGGCTCGCACGCGTACGTGCGAGCCCTCATCCTCGGTAGCCCCGACGGGATTCGAACCCGCGCTACTGCCTTGAGAGGGCAGCGTGCTAGGCCGCTACACAACGGGGCCCCTAGCAGTGCCGCCGGACAGCTCAGTGCGGTCGGCAGCGGGTCTCATCTTAGGCGATGGCCGGGGTTCGCCCAAATCGCGGGCGTGGCGGCCTGTGCGGAGACGGGGCTCGGCCCGGGTGGGGCCCGAGCGGAGCCCCGCCCCCGCGGTCAGTCGGCCGCGGCGGCGTCGGTGCGCACCAGGCGGACGAAGGCGCGGATGCCGCTGAGCAGTTCGCGCTGGTCGCTGAGGCCGTCGACGGCCTGGTCGAAGTGCCGCGCCACCGCGGCCATCCGGTGTTCGGCCTGCTCGACGCGGGCGCGCAGGTCCGTGCGATCGGCGTCGGCGGCCTCCCGGGCGGCCCTGATGTCGGTCCGCAGCCGGGCCTCGGCGCCCCGCTGGTCGTTCCGCACACTGTCCAGGTCCCGGAACATCTGCTCCTCGGTGTGGGCGGCGTGCGTGCGCAGCACCTCGACCTCGGCGCTGAGCGTGGCCAGCCTGGTGGTGAGGTCGATCACGTCGTCGCGCGGGTACTTCGTCTCCTTCAGCAGGCTGGCGATCCGCGCCCGCACGTAGCCCAGATACGCCGCCGCCGGCCGGATCGCGCAACTGAGCAGGTAGAACGCAGCGAAGTAGTAGCCCAGGACGTGGCCCGAAGCCCAGGTGATCACGGCCACCACGGCCGCGGACACCACGTGTCCGGCCAGCGCCAGCCACAGCAGCCGCCGCTCCCACCGCCGCACCTCGGCCTCCCGCTCGGCCGGCACCACGATGTGCCGCTCCCGCGAGGCGGCCATCTCATGCCGCACCTGCCGCGCCCTGAAGTACAGGTTCCACGGGACGGTGGTGATGATCAGCAGCCAGTAGAGGCTCAGGGCCCCGAGACCGACGTTCAGCAGCGTCCGGCCCGGAACATGCACGAAGGAGGCGATCAGGGCGATGAGGCCGGCGAACACGGCCAGGCCCAGGAACTGCTCCCAGTACTTCTTCATGCCTCCAGCCTGGGGCCCGGCGGCGCCGGCGAGGAGAGTACGGGTACTCAATGACCGGTGAGTAGCGTGGCAGGGCACTGGAAGCAGAAAAGCGGACCCCTTACGGGATCCGCTCTCACAAGCTGGGGTACCAGGACTCGAACCTAGAATAACTGAACCAGAATCAGTCGTGTTGCCAATTACACCATACCCCAACGGCCACCCGGTCGATCTTGTCCCGCGCGGCGTTGCGTCGACAACTATACGGGAGGCCCGCCCTTCGTCCAAAACGGCTTTCGAGCAGGCCTCCCGCTGGCGCCTCCGGCGTGGCGCGGCGGGCTCAGCCGGTCAGCGCCGCGCCCAGCCGTCGCAGGGTCTTCTCCCGGCCCAGCAGCTCGATCGACTCGAACAGCGGGGGCGACACGCGGCGACCGGTCACCGCGACGCGGACCGGGGTGAACGCGTTCTTCGGCTTCAGACCCAGGCCCTCGATCAGGGCCTCGCGCAGGGCCGTGTCGATCGCCTGCGTCGTCCACTCCGGCAGCGCCTCAAGCGCCTTGACGGCCGCCTCCAGGACCGGGTGGGCGTCCTCGCCGAGGGACTTGGCGGCGTCGGCGGGGTCGACCGTGAAGGCGTGCTCGGGCACGAACAGGAAGCCGATCATGTCCACCGACTCGCGGAGCACGACCATGCGCTCCTGGATCAGCGGCACGGCGGCGGCCAGGGTGGCGGCCTGCTCCGGCGTCGGCGGCTCGGTGACCAGGCCCTGTCCGGCCAGGAACGGCACGATGCGCCGGGCCAGGTCCTCCGGGGCCAGGGCGCGGACGTGGTCGCCGTTGATCGCCTGGCACTTCTTCAGGTCGAAGCGGGCCGCGTTGGCGTTGATGCGGTTGCCGTCGAACGCCGCGTACATCTCCTCCGGGGAGAAGAACTCCTTGTCGCCGCCCGGGGACCAGCCCAGCAGCGCCAGGTAGTTCAGCAGACCCTCGGGCAGGTAGCCCTCCTTCACGTAGAAGGAGAACGACGCCTCCGGGTCGCGCTTCGACAGCTTCTTGTTGCCCTCGCCCATGACGTACGGCAGGTGCCCGAACACCGGCACGGTCTCGGACAGGCCCAGCTCGATCAGCGCGGCGTGCAGCGGCAGCTGGCGCGGGGTGGAGGACAGCAGGTCCTCGCCGCGCAGCACGTGCGTGATCCGCATCAGCGCGTCGTCGACCGGGTTGACCAGCGTGTACAGCGGCGAGCCGTCGGCGCGGACCAGCACGTAGTCCGGCACGTTCGCGGTGTCGAAGGAGATCTCGCCGCGGACCAGGTCGTTCCAGGCCAGGGTGCCCTCGGGCATCCGGAAGCGGAGCACGCTGGTGCGGCCGGCGGCCTCGTGCGCCGCGATCTGCTCGGCGGTCAGGTTCCGGCAGGTCCCGGCGTAGCCCGGCGCCCGCTTCTCGGCCTTGGCCAGCTCGTTGGCGGCGTCCAGCTCCTCCTGCGTGCAGTAGCAGCGGTAGGCGTAGCCGCCGTCGTGCAGCTTCTTCGCGATGTCCGCGTAGACGTCCATCCGCTCGGACTGCCGGTACGGTCCGTACGGCCCGCCGACCTCCGGGCCCTCGTCCCACGCGAAGCCCATCCAGCGCATGGTGGCCAGCAGGGCGTTGTAGGACTCGTCGGTGTTGCGCGCGGCGTCGGTGTCCTCGATGCGGAACACGAAGGTGCCGCCGTAGTGGCGGGCGAACGCGTAGTTGAACAGCGCGGAGCGCACCATGCCGACGTGCGGGTCGCCGGTGGGCGACGGGGGGAAACGGACGCGGACCGGCTTGTCCACGTTGGGTACCGCTGTCGAGATGTCAGTCACGTGCCACCACCCGGTTCGTCAAGTTGCCAATGCCTTCGATGCCGACCGTCACCTGCTGCCCCACCGCGATCGGCCCGACGCCGGCCGGCGTCCCGGTGAGGATCACGTCGCCGGGCAGCAGGGTCATCGCCTCGGAGACGTAGGAGACCAGGTCGGCGACCGACCGGGTCATCTGCGCGGTGCGGCCGGCCTGCTTCAGCTCGCCGTCGACCGTGCAGGTGATCGCCAGGTCCGCCGGGTCCAGCTCGGTCTCGATCCACGGGCCGAGCGGGCAGAACGTGTCGAAGCCCTTCGCCCGGCCCCACTGGTTCTCCGCCCGCTGCAGGTCGCGCGCGGTCACGTCGTTGCCGCAGGTGTAGCCCAGCACCACCTCGGGCACCCGGGCCGCGGGCACCTGCCGGCACATCCGGCCGATCACCACCGCCAGCTCCGCCTCGTGCTGCACGTCGGCGGACACGCCGAGCGGGTACTGGATGGCGTCGGACGGCCCGACCACCGAGGTCGAGGGCTTGAGGAAGACCACGGCCGGGTCCCCCTTGCCGGGGGCCGCGTTGCCGAGCTCGGCGGCGTGCTCGGCGTAGTTGCGCCCGATGCCGATCACCTTCGACGGCAGCACCGGCGCCAGCAGCCGCACCCGCGGCACCGGCCACCGGCGTTGGGTGACCTGGACCGGTCCGAACGGATGGCCCAGGATCTCGGCCACCTCGAGGGACTCGGGCTGGTCGCCCTCGCCCTCGACGATGCCGAACCTCACCTCGTCGTCGACGGAGAATCTAGCGATGCGCATGCAGCGATTTTAGTGGTCACCCACTGAGCCGGACGCCGATATACGCCGCCCCGGCGATCAGCGCCCACGACGCCAGCCCCAACGCCAGCGGCCGCGGCCCGGTCCGCCCCAGCTCGCGCACCCGGACACCCGATCCGAGGCCGAACATGCCGGCGGCGAGGAGAAGGTCCTGGACCTGCTTGGCGGCGGAGAGGACGGAGGCGGGGAGGACACCGGTGGTGCGGAGGGCGATCATCGCGAGGAAGGCGGCGACGAAGAGGGGGAGGAGCGGGGGTGCGGCGGTGGGGGCTGTGTCGACCGGGCCGGTCGAGCCGGTCGGGCTGGTCGGGCCGACCGAAGCGGCCGCGCCGACCCCGCAGACCGAAGCGGTCGCGCCGGTCGAACCGCCCGACCCGATCGAGCCGGTCGAACCGCCCAACCTGCCCGACCCGCCCGCGGCGGACGCACCGACCAAAGCCGTTGCCGTCGCCCTCGCCGTCCCCGAACCGGCTCCCGGGTCCGGCGCGTCGCCGGCCCTGCGGCGCCACACCACCGCCGTCCCCGCGACGATCGGCGCCAGCATCGCCACCCGCATGAGCTTCACCACGACCGCGCCGTTCACCGCGGCCGGGCCGCCGGCGCCCGCCGTGGCGACGACCTGGCCGACGTCGTGGACCGAGGCGCCGACCCAGTGGCCGAAGGCGCCGGCGCCGGTCAGGCCCAGCGGGCCGCGCAGCAGGGGCAGCACCAGGATCGCCAGCGAGCCGCACAGCGTCACCAGCGCCACCGCCACCACCGGGTCCGGATCGTCCTCGTCGGCGCCGGGACGGCGGGTCACGCCCTCCATCGCCGCGACGGCGCTCGCGCCGCAGATGGCGAAGCCCGTGGCGATCAGCAGCGGCTGGCGGCCGGGGAGCCCGAGGCGGCGGCCGAGCCACTGGGTGCCGAAGAACGTGGCGAAGACCGCCGCGACCACGAAGGCCAGCGTGCGCCAGCCCAGGTGCAGCACGTCGCCGAGGGCCAGCTGCAAGCCCAGCAGCACGATGCCGAGCCGCATCACTCGTTTGGCGGCGACCTGCAACCCCGGCCGCGCCGCCGCCAGCACCGTGTCCGGCAGCACGTTCGCCGCCACGACCCCCAGCACCACCGCGGTGGTCAGCGGGGACACCGCCGGCCAGACCCGGTTCACCGCCCACGCGATCGCCACCGCACCGGCCGCAAGTGTCAGGCCGTGACCATGTTTCCCCACATCGGACAAGGCTCGCGGGACACCGCACCCCCGGCTAGCCGCCGATCGCCGAACACCTCATAGGCTTGCTCTATGCCCCGTCTCCCGGACCTGGACGCCCTGCAGCTGCTGGTCGCGGTCGCCGACACCGGCTCCCTCGGCAAAGCGGCCGCCCGCGCCGGGATCAGCCAGCCCTCGGCGTCGGCGCGGATGGCCACGTTGGAACGCCGTCTGGGCGTGAAACTGCTGGAGCGCACCCCTTCCGGATCGCGCCTGACCAGTGCGGGCGCCGTGGTGACCGACTGGGCCCGACGGGTCCTGGAGCAGGCCGAGGCGCTGATGGAGGGCGCCGAGGCGCTGCGGACGCACGCCGACGAGCGTCTCGCGGTCGCCGCCAGCCTCACCATCGCCGAGCACTTGGTCCCCAAATGGCTCATCGAGCTGCGGCAGCTGCGGCCCGCCACCCGCGTCGGACTCACCGTTGCCAACTCCCACCAGGTGGTGGCCGCCCTCCGCGCCTCCGAGGTCGACCTCGGCTTCGTGGAGGGCCCGTGGGTGCCGCGTGATCTGCACTCGGTGGCGGTGGGCCGCGACCGCCTGGCCGTGGTCGTGGCGCCCGCACACCCCTGGGCCCGCCTCCGCCAGCCCCTGACCGCGGCCCAGCTCGCCGCCGAGCCGCTCCTGCTGCGGGAACCGGGCTCGGGGACCCGCGACGTCCTCGAAGCGGCCCTGTCCGGCCACGACGGACCCGCCGTCCCCCTGCTCGAACTCGGCGCCACCGCGCCCCTCCGCTCGGCCGCCCTGTCCGGCACCGGTCCGGCGGTGCTGAGTGTGCTGGCGGTCGCCGAGGACGTCGCCGCCGGCCGGCTGGTCGAGGTCCCGGTCGCCGAGGAGGTCGCCCTGAAGCGGACGCTGCGCGCCGTGTGGCCGCGCGGCCGGGAGTTGAGCGACGCCGCCGGGTGGCTGGTGCAGGTGGCGCGTGGGCGGGCCTGAGGGCTGGCGGCGCTGAAGGAGCTGAAGGGGCCAAGCCCACCGGGCTTACCGCGCTGAGCGGAGTTGAGCCGGACCTAGCCGGACCTCCCGGTCCCGGGCCGCCGCCTGGCTCTCGCGGCCTCGAACCGCCGCCTAGCTCTCGCGGCCCCGGCCCGCCGCCTGGCCCTCCCGGCCCTACTCCTCCGAGTCAGTTCCCTTATGCCCGTCGGCGGCCTGGTGCTCCGCGATCTGCCGCCGCACCTCCTCCATGTCCAGCGCGCGCGCCTGGCCGATCAGGTCGACCAGCGGCGCCTCCGGCAGCGCGCCGGGCTGGCCGTAGACCATCACACCGTCGCGGAAGATCATCAGGGTGGGGATGGAGCGGATGTCGAAGGCGCCGGCGAGCTCGGGCTCCGCCTCGGTGTCCACCTTCGCGAACGTGATGTCCGGGTTGGCCTCGGACACCTTCTGGTAGATCGGGGCGAACTGCCGGCACGGCCCGCACCAGGCCGCCCAGAAGTCGACCAGCGTGATCCCGTCGGCGGTCACGGTCTTCTCGAACGTGTCCTTGGTCAGATCCACAGTGCTCATGCGCACAACCCTACGCGTGGACTGTCCAGACTGCCCGTTTCACCCCCGTGCCTTCCGCTCCTCACGTCCCATGGGGAACCGCAGTTCATTACGTTCGATCTTGTCCGCCAGGGCAGCCAGTACGTCGACCTCGCAGGCGCTCGCCAGCTGCAACAGATACGCCAGCACATCCGCCACCTCGTCCCGGACCCGAAAAGCCTTCTCAGGGTCCGACATCACATCAGCGGACTGCTCCGGCGTCAGCCACTGGAAGATCTCCGCGAGCTCGGACGCTTCCACCATCAGGGCCATAGCGAGGTTCTTCGGAGTGTGGAACCGCTCCCAGTCCCGCGCCGCCGCGAAGTCGACCAGCCGCTTCTGCAATGTGGCGATGTCGAGGTCTTCCATCAGTTCACCGTCCCGGCTTCGCCGTGCTCTCCCGCACCGTGAGCCGGGGTGTCGCCGCCTTGATGTCCGCCACCGTCCCCGGCTCCTCCACGATCCGCAGTAGCGCCTCGGCGACCTGTACTCCCAGCGCGTGGGTGTCCCGCGACAGCGCCGTGATCGCCGGGTGCACCACCCGGGTCAGCACCGAGTCGTCGAACGACACGATGGACAGCTCACCGGGGACCGGCACGCCCATCTCGGTCGCCACGCCGAGGCCGGCCACCGCCATCAGGTCGCTGTCGTACACGATCGCGGTCGGCGCGTCCGGCTGGGACAGCAGGCGCCGGGTCACGGCCGCGCCCTCGCTGTCGCTGAAGTCGGTCGGCACCGACTGGGTGTCGGCCAGGCCGAGCTGTCCGGCGGCGTCCTTCAGGGCCCTGATGCGGCGCTGGGTGTGCTGGAACGCCGGAGTGCCGGCGACGTGCGCGATCCGGGTGTGGCCGAGCGCGGCGAGGTAGCGGACCGTCTCCAGCATCGCCTCGCGGTCGTCGGCCCACACGGTCGGCAGGTCGCCGTGCTTGCCGTGACCGCCCAGCACTATGGCCGGCACGCCGAGCGCGGCCACCGCGGCGATGCGCGGGTCCTTGGTCTGCGGGTCCACGATCAGCAGCCCGTCCACCCGCTGCTCGCCGGCCCAGCGCCGGTACACCGCCAGTTCGGCCTCGGTGTCGTCGACGACCTGCAGCAGCAGGGCCACCGAGCGGGCCGAGAGGACCGACTGCATGCCGTAGATGAGCTGTGCGTAGAACGGTTCGGCGCCCAGGGTCCGGGTCGGCCGGGCCAGCACCAGGCCGACCGCGCCGGCCGGGGCACCGCCCAGGGCCCGGGCCGCGCTGTGCGGGTGCCAGTTCATCCGTTCGGCGGCCTGAAGGATCCGCGCCCGGGTAGCCTCGCTGACACCGGGACGTCCGTTGAGCGCGAAGGAGACCGCGCTCGGCGACACCCCGACCTCGCGCGCGATGTCGGCGATGGTGAGCCGGCCCTTGGCCTTTTCGTGGCCCGGTGCGGCACCAGGCTTGTTGACACCGCTGCCAGAGGTGGGCATTAATGACTCCCAGCTGCTTTAGCGCTTTAGTGGCTCGTTCGGGTGGGGTACAAGGAGGGGCCGTGGCCGTCCAGATCAAGTCCGTGGAGGCGACGGAGCTTTTCGTCGGCACCGAGGCGGAACCGCGTCAAGTCCTCCGGGCCGTGTTCCAGCGGGCCGTCACGGATGGTGCCGTGACTGTATCGCTTCTCGGTGAGCTGGTGCGAGGAACGCTCACGGTGCCGGCGGGCGACGGCGAGGCCGTCGTGGAGCTGCCGATGGCCGTCGACGCCTCCGTGCGGCCCGGTGACGCGCTCGACGCGGTGCTCCACCTGCTCGACGCCGGCGGCGCCGCGCTCGCCGTGCGGCCGGTGACGATCACCGCCGCCGAGCCCGGCTGGACCATGTACCTAGTCTCGCACTTCCACTACGACCCGGTCTGGTGGAACACCCAGGCCGGATACACCCAGACCTGGGAACTGCAGGGCAACGACGGCACCACCCGGCCGGTCTGGGAGAACAACGCCTTCCACCTGGTCAAGGCCCACCTCGATCTCGCCGCCGCCGACCCCGACTACAGCTTCGTGCTGGCCGAGGTCGACTACCTGAAGCCGTTCTGGGACGTCTACCCGCAGTACCGCGCGCTGCTGCGGGAGCTGATCGCCGCCGGCCGCGTCGAAGTGATGGGCGGTACCTACAACGAGCCCAACACCAACCTCACCGGCCTCGAGACGACCATCCGCAACCTGGTCTACGGCATCGGGTACCAGCGCGACATCATGGGCGCCGACCCGCGGACCGCCTGGCAGCTCGACGTCTTCGGCCACGACCCGCAGTTCCCGGGCCTGGTGGCCGACGCCGGCCTGTCCTCCACTTCCTGGGCCCGCGGACCGTACCACCAGTGGGGCCCGATGCTGACGAAGTTCGACGGCGTCCAGGGCGACGTGAAGAACATGCAGTTCCCCGCCGAATTCGAGTGGATCTCGCCGTCGGGGCAGGGCGTCGTCACGCACTACATGCCGAACCACTACTCGGCCGGCTGGTGGATGGACTCCTCGGTGACCTTGGAGGAGGCCGAGGAGAAGGTCTACGAGCTCTTCCTGGGCCTGAAGCAGGCCGCTGCGACCCGCAACACCCTGCTGCCGGTCGGCACCGACTACACGCCGCCGAACAAGTGGGTCACCGCGATCCACCGCGACTGGAACGCCCGCTACGTCTGGCCGCGCTTCGTCACCGGCCTGCCGCGCGACTTCTTCGCCGCGGTGCACGCCGAACTCGCCGAGCGCGGCGTCAAGCCGAGTCCGCAGACCCGCGACATGAACCCGGTCTACACCGGCAAGGACGTCTCGTACATCGACACCAAGCAGGCGCAGCGGGCCGCCGAGACCGCGGCCACCGACGCCGAGAAGCTGGCCACGTTCGCCTCCCTGCTCGGCTACGGCCGCTACCCGAGCGCCGCGCTCGACAAGGTGTGGCGGCAGCTGGCCTACGGCGCCCACCACGACGCCATCACCGGCTCCGAGTCCGACCAGGTCTACATCGATCTGGTGACCGGCTGGCGCGAGGCGCACGACCTGGCCGCCGAGGCCCGGGACGCGGCGCTGGCCGCGATCTTCCGGAACGTGCGCACGCTCGGCGGCGCCGCGGACGGCACGATCGCCGTGGCCAACACCCTCGCGTTCGAGCGCACGGATCTGGTGCGGGTGACGCTGGAGGTGCCGGCCGGCGAAGGCGTCGAGGGCGTGCGGCTGATCGACGACGAGGGCGCCCGGGTGCCGTTCGTCGTGGAAGCCCGGAACGGGACGGAGCTGGTCGTCGCCTTCGTGGCCGCCGGTGTGCCGGCGATGGGGTGGCGGATCTGGTACGTCGAATTCGTTCCCGTTCCCGACCCCGCTGCGGACCCCGTGTCCGGCTCCGGAGCGGAGGACCGGATCTGGCGGACGACGTCCGACCTCCCCGCCTCGATCGCCAACGAATACTTCGAGATCTCGGTCGACCCCGCGCGCGGCGGCGGCCTGACCGGCATCGTCGAACTCGGCACCGGCCGCCGCCTGCTCAAGCCCGGCGAGATCGGCAACGAACTGCGCGTCTCCGAGGAGTACCCGCAGCACCCCGAGTTCGGCGAGGGTCCCTGGCACCTGGTGCCGAACGGCACCGTTCTCGGTTCGGCGGCGGCGCCCGCGGCCTCGGTCCGCGCCGAGGAGTCGCCGATCGGGCGCCGGTACGTCGTCACCGGCAGCGTCGGCGAGGTCGCGTACGAACAGCACATCACCCTGTTCCACGGCCTGAACCGCGTCGACTTCCGCACCCGCGTCCTGGACTTCACCGGCGCCGACCGGCTGCTGCGGGTGAAGTTCCCGGTCGACCTCCCCGGGGCGCGTCCCGTCTCCGAGGTCGCCGGCGCCGTCATCGGCCGCGGCTTCGCGCTGCCGGACTCGGACGCGGCCGTGGCGCCGTGGACGCTCGACAACCCGGCCAACACCTTCTTCGCGCTCGGCAGCACCGCGACCCTGGACCTCCACGACCTCGAGGGCCGCGCCATCGGCAAGGTCGCGATCTCCGTCGCCGAGGTCGTGGTCGACGATCCGGACCGGTACCCCGACGAGGTGCGCGAGCTCGTGGTGGGCCTGGCCCGCGTCGGCGTCACCGCCACCACCACGACCGCCGAGGGCGCGCGCTACGGCTGGCTGCACGTGGACTCGAACCTTCCGGACATCCGTATCGTGATCGGCGGGCCGGACACCAATGTGCTCACCGCGGAGATCCTGGAACGCTGTGATGCGACGGTGCGGCAGAAGTTCGAGTGGCTGATGAAGAGCGACGGCCACGTGTGCTTCTTCATCCCCGCCGCGATCCCGCTGGAGCAGGCGTGGGTGCCGAACGCGGATCTGCGTGACGCGCGGGCGCTACCGGTGCTGATCATCGCCGGCGAGCGGCCGGAGGACACCGCGCACGGGGTGCGCGACACGGGTTCGGCGTTCGCCGCCGACGCCTCCCAGCGCGCCGTCACCGTCAGCGCCGCCGACACGGTGCTGCTGGACGACCACACCGTCGGCCTGGTCAACAACGGGCTGCCCGGATTCGCGGTCGACCCCTCCGGAGCGCTGCACCTGTCGCTGATGCGCTCGTGCACCGGGTGGCCGTCGGGCGTCTGGCTCGACCCGCCGCTGCGCCGTGCGCCGGACGGTTCGGCGTTCCAGCTCCAGCACTGGACCCACGACTTCGACTACGCGCTCGTCAGCGGTCCCGGAGACTGGCGCGCGGCCGGGCTGGTGGCGGCCGGGGCGGCGTTCTCGGCGCCGCTGCTGGCCCGGCCCGAGCCGGTGCACCAGGGCCCGCTGCCGCCGCGGCACTCGCTGCTCTCGGTCACGCCCGAGGGCGCGGCGCAGGTGACGGCGGTCAAGCCGGCCGGGAACCCGGAGGCGGTCGGCTCCGCGCTGGACGCCTCGCCGGAGCTGGGCTTCACGGTGCGCCTGGTGGAGGCGACGGGCACCGGCGCGACGGTCGCCGTGCGCAGCCCGCTCGGCACGCTCTCCAGCGACCGCGCCGATCTGCTCGAAGAGTGCGGCCTGCGGTGCGAGGTGCGGGCCGCGGGCTCGGTGGAGCTGGCCGGATCGCAGATCTCGACGGCGATCGTGGTGCCGCACCAGGGCTCCGGCTCGCCGGCGGCCGCCCCGGTCCTCGGCCGGGCGGACGAGCCGGCCCAGCCGGTGTACGCGCGGTACTGGCTGCACAACCGCGGCCCGGCGCCGATGGGCTTCCTGCCGGTGTCGGTGGCCGCCGACCCGGCGCTGCTCCCGGGCGCGGGCGAGGTGACGGTGGCCGTGGCGAGTCAGTACACCGACACGGTCTTCGAAGGGCTGCTCACGGTCGCCGGCCCCGACGGCTGGCAGGTCGAGCCCGAGTCGCGCCCGATCGCCCTGGAGCCCGGCGGCCACACGGTGTTCCCGCTGACGGTGACACCTCCGGACGGCGCGGTGGAGCCGGGCATGTACTTCGTGCGCGTGCAGCTGGCAGTGGGGGAGACGGTGGTGGAGGACGTCGTCAGCGTCCTGGTCGACGCCGACGAGTTCACCCCGCCGCCGCCCGGCGCCGAGATCGAACTCCACGTCCAGACCCAGGGCACCAAGAGCGAGACCGCTCGCCCGACCGGATTGGAGATCACCTCCATCACGCCGGGCGTCACCCTGGCGCCGGGGGAGCGGACGACACTGCGCGTGGGCTTGGCCAACCGCACGCGCGGCCGCATCGACGGCGAGGCGATGCCGGTCAGCCCATGGGGCACCTGGGACTTCATCGGCCCCTATGCGATCGGTTTCAGCCTCGACGCCGGGGCGGAGGACGAGATCGAGTTCGAGGTCGCCGTCCCCGCCGACACGGCTCCCGGCCACTGGTGGGCGATGGTGAAGCTGATGTGGTTCGGCCGCTCGCAGTACACGGCGGCGGTGCCCGTGGTGGTGCGATGACGGTCATAGGCCGGGTCGACGGCGCGCCGATCCCGCGCGAACGGCTGGACGAGCGCGTCGCGGAGCTGCGCGCCGGGCGGTTCGCCGGCCGGCTGCCGGCCGTCGGCAGTAAGGAGGACCGGCAGTTTCTGCGGTGGACCGCGCAGGTTCTGCTGACCGAGGAACTGTGTCGCGTGGAGCTGGCACGGCTGGGCGCCGGCCGATCCGCGCGAGAGCCGCGGGTCCTCAGCCAAGCCGAATCGCTGCATCTGGGGTCCATCAACGCGGCCGCCTGGTCCAGGGCGCCGGAGATGTCAGAGCTGTTCGATCTCGTCACGGCGCCGACCACGATGAGCGAGCCTCCCGCACCCCGCCGTACCTGGTACCGCGTCACCCACGCCGTCGGCGCGACCCCGCTGGCCGCCGAAGCCGCGCGTCCCCGCGCGCTCGGCTGGACCACCCTCGCCGACCTCCCGACCACGCTCGCCGCCGAACTGCGGGCGATGCCGACCGGCATCCGCGTCGGGCCGGTGCGCTCCGGCATCGGATGGCATTTCGCCACCGTCACCGCCACCGAGGTCCGGGCCGATCCGCGGCCGGGCCTCAGCGGCGGCGACCCGGCGCGCCTCGCCGCCTTCAACCGGTGGCTCGACCAGCGGCGGCGCGCGCTCGTCACCCACGTCGAGGGCTTCGAGCATCCCGGCGATCCGTCGCAGCCCGACAACACCCACCGGCACTAGCCGCGCGTTCCGCGGCCGAAGACACGTCGTCCCTCCCACCCGGTGTCGTAACCGGGGGGAGGGACGGGGCGATCAGGCCGGATCAGCCCGCGTAGGCCGGGGCGCCCGCGCCGCGGAGCGGAACGATGGTGCCCTCGGTCGCGCCGGGGTAGCTGTCCCAGATCTTGTTCAGCTGGCTCTGGTAGTAGGCGGAATGCGTGCCCAGAACGAACATCAGCAGAATGCCGATCCCACCGCTGCACGACGGCTGAATGCCGGCCGCCGCCTGCGCCCGGCTGATGCGCTTGCCGGTGTTGAAAACGGTGATGAAGGCGCCGATGTAGAACCCGAACAGCGCGAGGACGGCCAGACCCGGGTTCACCTGGATGCTGTTGTCGAAGTCATGCGTCTCGCGGTTGCCCTTGAACCACCACACGAGGCCGTAGATACCGAACGTGATAAGGGTCAGCCCCCACACGGCAAACGGACTGCGCTTCTTGCCGATCTTACCCTGCATATCGAAAAGGACCCCTCCCATGAAAACGCGCTGAGCTGCGCGCCGAGGGATCATCGCGCACTTCGACGTCACGTGTCCAGCGCTTCACGGAAATGTCCATGAGGTTGGGGGAACTCCCGCACCTCGCCGATCGTTGCTAGTAGTCTGATCCGTCCCTGAGCAACGGATGGACGGTCAGCCCGCCGCGGCCCGCTCCACCTCCAGCAGCGACTCGGCATGTCGCTGCGCCTCGTACGCCCGCTTCCCGCCGCGCAGGCCGAACAACCGCTTCGTCCACACCAGATACACGACCAGCAGCAGGTTCAGGGCGAACGTCACCAGCTTCAGCGGACTCACGCGGTGCGCCAGCTCGTACACCTCCAGCGGCAGGAACATCCCCGTGGCCACGAAAGCGAAGTACTCGCCCCACCGCTTCAGCAGCCACAGCCCGACACCCTCGACCACCTCGACCGCCGCGTAGGCGATCAGCGCCGTCACGATCCACGTCAGCGTGGTCGGTTTCGCGTCCACCGCCTTCTGCAGCAGCTCCAGTGTCTTCGAGTGCTGCAGGTCGAACCCGGCCTTGCCGAACACCTGCTTCACCACCGGCGCCGCCTGGTCGAACGCCTGCCGCAGCTCGTCCTGCCGGCCCTCGAACCGGTGCACCACGTACGCAGCCGCCAGCAGCAGCGCGCCGCGAACCCACCGCTCCACAGCGAAGAACCGCAGCAGGACCGCGTCACGCATCTCCGCGCCCCGCTTCACCAACGGCGCGTCCCGCGCCGGGCCCGAGGGCGGCTTCGTCCCGTCCGGCACCGGGACGAAGTCCGCGCACCGCAGACACCGCCACGTCGTCCCGCCGGGCGTCCGCGCCGTCAGCCGCCCCCGCAGCGCCGCCTCGTCCGGCGCGTAGAGCACGTGCCCGCTCAGCGCACAGCCCAGCAGGCTCCAGTCGAAGCGGTGCCGCTTTTCGTTCATATCCGTCACGATATACGCGAGGAATCAGAACACGAGCGAAGCGGGCGAACCGGGCGTACGCCGTCCGGCACAGACCATCAGCCTGACATCAGCCCACGTAGTACTGACCCAAGTAGGCGACCAGTAGCTTCTTGCACTCCGCGATCAGCCCCGCGTCCCCGTCCGGGTCGCTCCGGAACGCCAGTTGCAGCACCGCGTCCGCGGCCTCCATCGCCACCCGCAGCGCCAGCTCCACCTGGTCCTCGCCGGCGTCCGAGGAGGCCAGGAACGGCGTCAGCGTCCGCAGGCGCCGCGCCACCGCCGTGTTGTTCTCGACCGAGTCGTCCAGCAGATACAGGTCGCGCGGGTCGGCCTCGGACCACTTGCTGCCGGCCCCGAAGTCCAGCACCCCGAACCCGGGCAGGGTGCGCCGCATGTCCACGAACTCGTCGATGGCGATGTCCACGACGTCCTCGACCGAGCCCGGCGGCGTCTCCCCGTAGCGGCGCACCAGCCGGTCCAGAAAGTTCTGCAGGTTCCGGGCGGCCAGCGCGTGGACCAGCGCGCTCTTGTCGGCGAAGAACTGGTACACGGTCCCGATCGGCACCTCGGCGCGCTTCGCCACGGCCGTGGTGGTGAGCCCGGCGAACCCGACTTCGTCGAGCAGCTCGGCGCACACGTTGAGGATCCGTTCGTAGCGTTCGGCGCTGCGCCGCTGCATCGGCCGGCGCCGCAGGCCCGCCGCGCCGGACGCCGCGCTCTCGGTCGTGGTCTCCATTCCCCTATTCTCCTCCGCCCGCTAACCTGAGGATGACTCATGTTAAGCCCTGCCCGGAGGTGGCCCCGCAGTGACCGACCACACCCCGCTCCCGCCCTTCCCCGCCGACTTCCACTGGGGCACCTCGACCTCGGCCTACCAGATCGAGGGGGCGGCCGCCGAAGACGGCAAGGGCGTCTCGATCTGGGACACCTTCGTGCGGCGGCCCGGCGTCATCCGCGAGGGCCAGACCGGCGACGTGGCGTGCGACCACTACCACCGCTACGCCGAGGACATCGACTTGATGGCGGGCCTCGGCGCCAACGCCTACCGCTTCTCGATCGCCTGGACCCGGATCCAGCCCGACGGCTCCGGCCCGGCCAACGCGGCGGGCCTCGCCTTCTACGACCGCCTCGTGGACGCCTTGCTGGAGAAGGGGATCACGCCCTTCCCGACCCTGTTCCACTGGGACCTGCCGCAGGCCCTGGAGGACCGCGACGGCTGGCTCGCGCGCGACACCGCGTACCGCTTCGCCGAGTACGCGGCGCTCGTGGCCGACCGCCTCGCCGACCGCGTCGAGCACTGGATCACGCTCAACGAGCCCTTCATCCACCTGGCCTACGGCTACGCCTTCGGTGTCCACGCCCCGGGCCGCACCCTCATGACGGACGCCATCCCGGTCGCGCACCACCAGCTGCTCGCGCACGGTCTGGCCGTCAGCGCCCTGCGATCATCCGGCGCGGCGCGGGTGCTGATCGCCAACAACTGCACGCCGGTCTGGCCCGCCAGTTCCGCCCCGGAGGACCGCGTCGCCGCCGACGCCTACGACGCTCTCCACAACCGCTTGTTCAACGACCCCATCCTGTTGGGCCGCTACCCCGACCTGTCGGCGTATGGCGCCGGGCCGGACCTCGGTGGAGTGGTCCGCGACGGCGACCTGAAGGTCATCTCCGCGCCTCTGGACGGCCTCGGCGTCAACTACTACAACCCCACCCGGATCGCCGCGCCCGGCCCGGAGCACGGCCTGCCGTTCCAGGACGTGCCGATCGAGGGCGTGCCGCGCAGCGCCTTCGACTGGCCGGTGGTCCCGGACGGTCTGCGCGAGCTGCTGGTCGGTCTGGCCGGCCGCTACGGTTCGGCGCTGCCGCCGGTCTACATCACCGAGAACGGCACCTCGGTGGACGACAAGGCGGTCGACGGCCGGGTCGCGGACCCGGAACGGGTCGCGTTCCTGGACGGGCACATCAGGGCCCTGGCCCAGGCCATGGCCGCCGGGGTCGACGTGCGCGGCTACCTGACCTGGACCCTGATCGACAACTTCGAGTGGGCCGAGGGCTTCACCCAGCGTTTCGGCCTGGTCCATGTCGACCACCGGACGCAGGTCCGCACGCCCAAGGACTCCTACCACTGGCTCCGCGACCGCCTCGCCGAGCTCCGGCGAGGCTGAGGCGGACGGAGCGGACGGAAGCGGACGGACGCAGACGGGGGCGGACGGGGGCGGATGGAAGCGGACGGACGCAGGCCGCCTCACCGGCTCTGCAACGTCCAGGTGTTGCCGTCGGGGTCGGCGAACCGCGCGTAGAACACGTCGGGCCGGCCCTCGGCGGACATCTTCTCCACCGCGTCGACGGCGACGCCGCGCCCGACCAGCGCGTCGCGCGCGGCCTCGATGTCGTCGACCACCAGGTGCAGCATCTTGATCGAGCCGGGCGGGGTGTCGACCACGCCCTTGCCGAACGCGATCGAGCACGCGGACCCGGGCGGCGTCACCTGGACCACCCGGAAGTCGGTGCCGAACGAGACGTCGTGGTCGACGTGGAAGCCCATCTGGCGCTCGTAGAAGTCCTTGGCGCGGTCCACGTCGGTCACCGGCACCGGGACGAGCTCGAGTTTGAAGTCCATGCGGCCCACCCTGGCATGGGCCGCTGACCCGCGCCCACTCATGGGAACCCCCGTACGCCGGGCGGTGTATCGGCGGCGGAGGTGTTTCTGATGCGCAGATCGCTGCTGATCCTGTCCCTGGTCCCCCTGACGGCTTGTACGACCGATTCGGCCTCCCCGAAGCCGGTCGCGTGCACCGCTGAAACCATCCACTCCGACCAACCGCCGGCCTGGACCGGCGCGGCCAACCCACCTGCGGGCATGAGGTGGGTGGCGGGCGCGAACGGCTATGTGGTGGGCATGTTGTTCAGCGATCCACTGAAGTCGGGGGAGACCGACAAGATCCTGTGGATCGTGAGGACCCCGCGGGACGGGAACCCGCTCCAGATCCGGGCCGCGCTTGCCCAGCCCCAGTCCACGGTCACCTTCACGCCGGTACCGCCGGACTCCGGGCCCGGGGAGATCTACCCGTGGACCGTCTCGGTCCCGCAGCCCGGCTGCTGGCGTATGAACCTGACCTGGGGCGCCCTTCAGGACGTGGTCGCCGTGCCGTTCACCTGAGCCGCGAAGACGTCCCGGAACGCCCGCAACGTCGCCTGCTCCCGTGATCTGTCGTAGACCGCGAACACGACGCGGGGGAAGCGGCCCTCGAAGGCGCCGCCGCCCGTGAGATGCCCGCGGAACGCCCTGGCCACCATCGTCGGATCGTTGCGGAACACCCCGCAGCCCCATGCGCCGAGCACCAGGGCCCTGACCTCATGGTGCGCGGCGACGGCCAGCACACGGCCGGCGCGCTCCGTGATGAGCCCTTCTAGTTCGCCGGCCGCGCCCGGCTCGTGCCGGGCCAGGGCGCCGGCGTTCGGGGCCGGGGAGGTCAGGTACGAGACGTAGTACGGCTCGTCGAGCAGCCGTGTGTCGTTGTCGCGGTAGACCGGGACGTCGGGGGAGTAGATGACGCGGTGGCTGTAGCGGGTGTCGCGGTCCTGCCGATGGGCGTCGTAGTAGTCACGGGCCTCCAGCAGTGTCGTGTAGAGCGCGGAGCTGCGGCAGAGGTCCTCCTCCTGCGCCCGCGCGCCGCCGAGGTAGCCGCCGCCCGGGTTGCGCGCGGAGGCGAAGTTCAAGATGGCGACGTACTGCTCGCCCTCGTCGAGGACCAGGCGCTGCCCGGCCTGGGTGCTGGTCTCGTCCGTGACTTCGAACTCTGTGACGTGCCGCTCGGCGTCGCCGGCGTTGTACGCCTCGTCGTTGAACAGCCGCTGCGTCTGGCTCGGGTTGTAGGAACGCGTTCCCTGGCAGGATGCTGCGACATCCGCGCCCAGCTCGACGCGGTGGCCGCGTTGGTTGGTATAGAAGCCGGCGGCGATGATCGCCTCGTTGGACCGGCTGACGCCTTGGTGGATCCCCATGCTGCTCTCTACTTGATGAAGGTGAAAAGCTTGGCGTCGCCTCGGAGCGGTGCCGGATCGCGGTCCTGACGATGCCCGGCGACGTAGATCGACTCCGGCAGCGCCGGATCGGACTCCCACAGGCTGGTGAAACCGGCTTCAGCGAACCAGCCGTGGATCGACGGCACGAGGTTCGGTTCGCGACGGTGCCGGGTCCAGATCACGGTGCCGTGGCGCGCGGTCAGCCCGGCGGCGTTCGCGACCGTGTGCGCGATGTCGGCGTCGGAGATGTTGCCGAAGATCCCGCACAGCAGAAGCAGGTCGGCCGGGCCGAAGCCGGCGAAGCGCGCCGGGTCGGCCGCGTCGCCGGTGACGACGTCGAAGGCGTCCGCGAGCCCGGCTTCGGCCACCGCACGCCGCGCGACGTCGGCGATCTCCGGATCGAACTCCACGAGCCGCGCGGTGACGTCGGCGCGGCGCGGGTGCGCGGCGACGACGGGGATCACGTCCCGGCCCTCACCGGCACACAGGCTCAGGATCCTGATGGGCCCGGGCGCCGTTTCACGGAGTGCGCGGCTGATGCCGTCGCGCACCACGGCCAGGCGGCTGGCCAGCGGCGATGCCGGATCATCGTAGGCCGCGAACCACGGCTTCCAGTCTCTTAATCCCGTCATGATCGCCTTCCCCTGTCCTACGATCGCGTCATGGCTGATCAATACCCTCCCATGAGTCCATACGCCACCGGATTTCTCGACACCGGCGACGGGAACCGCATCTACTACGAGAAGCTCGGGAACCCGGACGGCAAGCCCGCGGTGAACCTGCACGGCGGTCCGGGCTCCGGTTCCGTCGTCGGCCCGACCAAGGCGTGGGATCCCGAGGCGTGGCACGTGATCCGTTTCGATCAGCGCGGCTGCGGCCAGAGCACACCGCACGCCAGCGACCCGAACACCGACATGTCGCTGAACACCACCGCGCATCTGCTCGCCGACATCGAGATGCTGCGCGAGCACCTCGGGATCGAGAAGTGGCTCGTGAAGGGCGGCTCATGGGGTGCCACCCTCGCCCTGGCCTACGCCGAGAAGCACCCCGAACGCGTCACGGAGATGATCATCCCGGCGGTCACGATGACGCGGCCGGAGGAGACGGAGTGGCTCTACCGCGGCGTCGGGCGCTTCTTCCCCGAGGCCCAGGACCGGTTCCGCAACCACGTGCCGGAGGAAGACCGCGACGGCGACGTGTTCCAGCTGCTGGCCGCCTACGGCCGGCTGCTCGCGAGCCCCGACCGCGCGGTCCAGGAGGCGGCCGCGGCCGAGTGGATGACGTGGGAGGACGCCGTGATCTCTCTGGAGTCCAACGGCACCCCCGGCGCGTACAGCGCTCGCGTCGACGACGCACGACTGGCGTTCGTCCGTATCTGTGCGCACTACTTCAGCAACAAGGCCTGGCTGGAGGACGGCCAGATCCTGCGCGACATCCACAAGCTGCACGGCATCCCCGCGGCGCTGGTCCACGGCCGCCACGACCTCGGCAGCCCGGTCTACACCGCGTGGCAGATCGCGCAGGCGTGGCCGGACGCGACGCTGTACGTCATCGAGGACTCGGGCCACACCGGCAGCCAGGAGATGGGCCGCATCCTGAACCAGGTGACGGCGGAGTTCGCGAAGCGGTAGCCGGCCCGTCGCGGACGGTGCCACGACCCGCCGGACCCGGTGCCCCGGCCCTCTGGGCACCGGGCCCGGCCTCGCCTACGCTGATCATGTGCCGAACACCCCCCTCACCCCACGTTCCGAAGCCGAACGCCGTGACGCCGCCGACCCGCTGGCCGCGCTCCGCTCCGAGTTCGTCATCCCCGACGACTCGCTGATCTACCTCGACGGCAACTCGCTGGGCCGGCTGTCCAAAGCCTCGCTCGCCCGCGTGGAGGAGGTGGTCGCCGGGGAGTGGGGAACCCGGCTGATCCGCTCGTGGAACGAGCGGTGGCAGACGCTGCCGCAAGTGGTCGGCGACTTCCTCGGCGAGCAGTTCCTCGGCGCGGCGCCCGGCCAGGTCGTGGTGTCCGACTCCACGTCGGTCAACCTCTACAAGCTCGCCTCGGCGGCCCTGGACGCGCGGCCCGGGCGCGACGTCATCGTCAGCGACCTCAACAACTTCCCGACCGACCGCTACGTCCTGGAGGGGCTGGCGGCCGCGCGCGGGCTGGAGCTGAAGCTGGTCGAGTTCGACGAGCTGCTCGGCCCGACCGCGGAGCAGGTGCGGGCGGTCGTGGACGAGCGCACGGCGCTGGTGTCGCTGTCGCAGGTCGACTACCGGTCGGCGGCACTGGCCGACCTCGGGGCCGTGAACCAGGTCGTGCACGAGGCCGGGGCGCTGGTGCTGTGGGACCTGTGCCACTCGGCGGGCGCGGTGCCGATCGAACTCGACGCCACCGGCACCGACCTGGCCGTCGGCTGCACCTACAAGTACCTGAACGGTGGACCCGGCTCGCCCGCGTTCCTCTACGTGAACCGGTCGCTCATCGAGGACCTGCGGCAGCCGATCTGGGGCTGGTACGGGCAGCGCGACCAGTTCGCGATGGGGCAGGGCTACGACCCGGTGCCCAGCGCCACCCGGTTCCTCGTCGGCACGCCGCAGGTGGTCGGGGTGTCGCTGGTGGACGCCGGCGCGCGCGTGCTGGCCTCGGCCGGCATCAAGCCGCTGCGCGACAAGGGCGTGGCGCTCACCGAGTTCGCCATCGGACTGTTCGACGCGTGGCTGGCGCCGCTCGGGTTCACGCTCGGCAGCCCGCGGGACGCCGCGGTGCGCGGCAGCCACGTCTCGGTGCGGCATCCGGAGGCGTACCGCATCTGCCGCGCGCTGATCGAGCAGCACGACGTCGTCCCCGACTTCCGGACGCCGGACCGGGTGCGGCTCGGCATGGCGCCGGCCACGACGCGGTTCGTGGACGTGTGGGACGCGTTCGACGCGATGCGGCGGATCGTGGAGACCAGGGCGTACGAGCAGGTGGACCCGACGCGGACCGACGTGACCTGATCTTCCGGCGCTGCCGGCTTGTGGGGCCATGGGTTGGCCTTGCAGCGTGCGGTTTGGGTTGTGAGCTGAAGATCAAAGGCTTATTACGACCTCCGGCATGGTGTTGACGCTCGGGGGTCTGGGTGGCGGGTGGCGGGGTCGGCTGCCGGTTGTGGTGTTCACGACCCCGCCGCCGGTCGGGCCTCTTCGGGTCCGGTCCGGATCGGATCGGCGAGAGCGAGAGCAAGAGCGAGAGCAAGAGCAAGGGCAAGAGCAACAGCAAGGCCAAGGGCAAGAGCAAGGCCAAGAGCAACAGCAAGGCCAAGGGCAAGAGCAAGGGCAAGAGCAACAGCAAGGCCAAGGGCAAGAGCAAGAGCTGTGATGAAGAGCCGGCGCCTCCGGCGGGGGCCTCGGCTCCCTCGGGGAACTGGCGCGGCTTCCCGGGGGTGGTCGGGTCGTG
>NZ_BAAAQM010000059.1:13432-67258 GCF_039531675.1 Catenulispora subtropica | reverse complement strand
CCGTCCAGGTGGATCCATCACCACCTCACGAGACCAGCAACACCCCGAGACCACCCAGCCGAGACCAGCCGCCCCCGAGACCAGCCACCCCCGAGGCGCGGTTGCCCACCTCACCGACCGGCGGCCGAAGAAGCCCCAGGCGGGGTGGGGTCGTGGACACCGCGACCGCCAGCCGCAGACCACAGCGCCAGCCGACCAACCCCGCACCATCACCACCCTGGCCGAAGGTCGTATCGAGCCTTTTCACCCACAGACCAACCGCAGCCCGCGCCACAACTCCCGCGCCCCAACTCCACCCCACACCCCACATCCCACATCCCACACCCACCCCGCATCCCCCACCCCACCCTCAAGAGCGCCCCATCTCCTCCCGCAGCCGATCAGCCTGCGCGGCCAGATAAGCCCGGTCCAAATCATTGACCGCCCGCAGCGCCGCACCCTCATACCCGGCGACGGCCCCGGCCGCGTCACCCGCCATCTCCAGCAGGTGCGCACGGACCGCGTCCAGCCGGTGGTGGCCGCTCATGCGCGGGTCGTCCTCCAGTACCGCCAGCAGCCGCAGCGCCTCCGGTGCCCCGTCGACCATCGCGGTGGCGACGATCCGGTTCAGTGTCGCCATCGGGCTCGGGGCCAGTCGGTCGAGCAGCTCGTAGAGGGCCAGCACCTGCGGCCAGTCGGTGTCCGGGGCGCCGGAGGCCTCGGCGTGGACGGCGGCGATGGCGGCTTGGATCTGGTAGGGGCCGACTGGGAAGCGGCCCAGGGTGCGGCGAACCAGGTCCACGCCCTCGGTCACGTAGTCCCGGTTCCACAGGGTGCGGTCCTGCTCGGCCAGGGGGATCGCGGTGCCGTCGGGCGCTGTGCGCGCCGGGCGGCGGGCGTCGGTCAGGAGCATCAGGGCGAGCAGGCCGGCGGCCTCGCCGTCGTCGGGCAGGAGCACGTGGGCCTGGCGCGCCAGGCGGATCGCGGCGTCGATGAGTTCCGCGCGGTACACGCGCTGGCCGGCTGTCGCGGTGTGGCCCTCGCTGAAGATCAGATACACCACGTGCAGTACCGCTCGCACGCGCTCGGGGCGTTCGGCGGCGGTCGGGGGGCGGAACATGCGTCCGGACCGGGACACCTGACGCTTGGCGCGGCTGATCCGCTGCGCCATCGTCGCCTCGGGGACCAGGAAGGCGTGGGCGATCTCGGCGGTGGTCAGGCCGGCGACCGCCCGGAGGGTCAGGGCGACCTGGGAGGCCGGGGTCAGGGCGGTGTGGCAGCAGAGGAACAGGAGTTTCAGCGTGTCGTCGCCGGGTGCCGGGTCTTCGTCCGCGGCCGGCGCCATGAGGACGTCGGGGGTGGTGGACGCGGCCACTGCCGCTTCGCGCTCGCGGCGGGCGCGGTCGCTGCGCAGGCCGTCGGTCACGCGGTTCGCGGCGACCGTCACCAGCCACGCCGAGGGGTGGTCGGGCACGCCGCCGGCCGGCCAGTGCGTCGCGGCGGCCAGCAGCGCCTCCTGCACCGCGTCCTCGCACGTGCTGAAGTGCTGCTGCCCGTAGCGCCGCACGAGCGTGGCCAGGACCCGGGGCGCGTGCTCGCGCAGCAGCGTCTCCAGGCCCGGCTCCGAAGTCACGGCCCTGATTCTACGGGCCCCCGCGGCCGTCGATCACCGGCGACACGTCCGGCCGCGGAAGGTGCCCGCCGTGTTCAGGGCGGCCGATACACCGCGTTCAGGACCTTCGGCACAGTACGTTCAGCGCCGACGGCACAGCACGTTCAGGGCCGCCGGTACAGCGCGTTCAACTCCGGAAAGGAAGCCAGATCCGGCACCGTCCACCCATCGAGGTCGTACTCCGCCATGCACTCCTCGGCGAAGGCCCGGTAACCATCGAGCTGGCCCGAGGCGAGCTGCGAGAAGTACAGCTCCACCCGGGTGTTCTCGTGGTTGCCCGAGTAGTTCCGCTCGTAGAGCTCGTGCCGGCCCCCGAACTCGGTGCCGACCGCGTCCCACAGCAGCTTCATGAGCTTCACGCGCTCCACCGCCGTGGTCCCGCCGGAGCCGCGCACGTACTTGTCGAGGTACGGCCTGATATCCGGGTTGCGGAAGTCCTCGGCGCTGGAGGGCATGTAGATCAGCCCGCTGGCGACGTCCTGCAGGATGATCTCGCGGATCCGCGGATAGCCGATCTGCATGAACCAGCGATACGCCATGCCGTAGTCCGGGTTCGGCAGCACCGCCCCGTTCTTCCACGGCACCGGGTTCCGCGCCGCCGCGTCCGACAGCCCCCAGAACAGGTTCCGCCACGCCAGCACCTCCCCCAGCCGGCTCTGCACGCCCCGGAAGTCCCGGGTCCCGGTCACCTCCAGGGCCTTCGCGAGCAGCCCCGCCAGGAACTCCAGCTTCACCGCCAGCCGGACGCAGCCGTGGAACGTGAACCGCTCCGGGAAGCCCGAGCGCGCGGTGAACATCTGCACCTTGCCCAGGTCCCCGTAGATGAAGACGTTCTCCCAGGGAATCACGACCTTGTCGAGCACGAGGATCGTGTCGTTCTCGTCCAGCCGTGACGACAGCGGATAGTCGAACGGGCTCCCGGCCACGGCGGCGGTCGCGGTGTAGGACGGCCGGCAGATCAGCTTCACGCCGGGCGCGTCCATCGGCACCGTGGCCACCAGGGCGTACTCGCGTTTCCGGATCGGCAGTCCGTAGTGCGCGATGAAGTTGTAGTGGGTCAGCGCCGAGCCGGTCGCCACGACCTTGGCGCCGCTGACCACCAGACCCGCGTCGGTCTCGGCCTCGGCGTGGATGAACACGTCCGCCACCTCGTCCGGCGGCCGGTCGCGGTCCACCGGCGGGTGCACGATCGCGTGGTTCCAGAACAGCACCCGCTCCTGCGACGTGCGGTACCAGCTCCGGGCGTTTTCGGCGAAGTCCCCGTAGAAATCGGCGTTCGCGCCGAGCGTGCCGAGGAAGGACGCCTTGTAGTCGGGGCTGCGGCCCATCCAGCCGTAGCTCATCCGGGCCCACGCCGCGATCGCCGCCTGGTCGGCGACCAGGTCCTCGGCGGACCGCGGCGTGGTGAAGAACCGGTGCGTGTAGCCGTCGCCACCGCCGTCGACCGGGCAGGTCAGGACGTCGCGGTGCGCGGGATCGTGCAGCGCGTCGTAGAGCCGGGCCGTCATGCGCACCGGGTTGTGGAACGCGGGGTGCGAGGTGACGTCCTTGACGCGCTCGCCGTACACGTAGACCTCGCGACCGTCCCGGAGGCTGTCGACGTACTCCTCGCCGGTCATCGGGCGGGTGGCCATGCCTGCCTCCTCAGCGCAGCTCGACGCCGCAGTTCTCGACGGCGGCGATGAACTCGCCGCGCGCCAGGGCCGCGGCCACGGTCTCGATGTCGTCGGCCATGTACCGGTCCCGCTCCAGCGGCGGCACCAGCGAGCGCACCGCGTCGTAGGCGGCGCGGCCGGCCGGGCCGAGGCCGTCGTAGCGTCCTGAGACGTCCACCGCCGAGGCCGCCGCCAGGTACTCCACGGCCAGGATGTACTGGTTGTTGCGCAGCACCCGGCGGGCGTTGCGGGCGGCGATCAGGCCCATGCTGACGATGTCCTGGTTGTCGCCGTTGGACGGCACGCTCTGGGTGCTGGCCGGGCCGATGGTCCGGTTCTCGGCCACCAGCGCCGTCGCGGGATACTGGGCCCCGGCGTAGCCGCTGCTCAGCCCGGGATCGCCGGCCACCAGGAACTCCGGCAGGCCGTAGCTCAGGTGCCGGTTCAGCACCCGGTTGAGCTGCCGCTCGGCCAGCACCCCGAGCTGGGTCAGGGCGATGGTGGTGAAGTCCATCGCGAACGCCACCGGCTGGCCGTGGAAGTTGGCGCCGTGGAAGACCTCGTGGTCCTCGAAGAACAGCGGGTTGTCGTTGGCGGAGTTCAGCTCGGTCTGCACCTTGTTCGTGACGTGCGCCAGCGTGTCGCGGACGCTGCCGAGCACCTGCGGCATGGCCCGCAGCGAGTACGCCTTCTGCAGGTAGATCTCGGTGCGGGTGACGTCCTGCCCGTCGCGCTTGGCGGCGGCGACCTGGCGGCGCAGGTCGGCGTGCTCGACGGTGAGGCGGCTGCCGCGCAGCAGGGCCCGCATGTTCGCGGCGGTGTCGATCTGGCCGGGATGCGGGCGCGCGACGTCGTGGCCCTCGGGCTGGAACGGGCCCATGGAACCGCGCACCGCCTCCACCAGCAGCGCCGAGACGATCTCGGCCTGCCGCACCTGCTCCCAGGCCCGGCCCACGACCAGGGCCCCGAGGCCGGTCATCGCGGAGGTGCCGTTGATCAGCGCCAGGCCCTCCTTGAACTTCAGCTCCAGCGGCGCGATGCCGAGCTCCTTCAGCACCGGCCCGGCCGGACGGACGTCGCCGGGGGCGTTCGAGCCGTCGGCGCCGAGGAAGTAGCCCTCGCCGATGACCGTGCTGGCGATGTGCGACAGCGGGGCCAGGTCGCCGCTGGCGCCGAGCGAGCCGATCTCCGGGATGGCGGGGATCAGGCCCCGATTGAGGTAGAGCGCGAGCCGCTCCAGGATCTCCGGCCGCACCGCCGAGTAGCCCTTCGACAGGGCGTTGAGACGGGCCGCGACCACGGCGCGCGCCTCGTCCAGGGCGAAGAACGGGCCGACGCCGGCACTGTGGCTGCGCACCAGGTTGGTCTGCAGCTCGGTCTCCCGGTCGGTGTCGACCAGCATGTAGATCATCTCGCCGTAGCCGGTGGTGACCCCGTAGACCGGGATCCCGGCGCGGACCACGTCCTCGAACACGGCCCGGCTCTTGCCGGCCTTGGCCAGCGCCTGCGGCGCCACCGAGCACGCGGCCCGGTCCTCGGCCACGCGGCGCACCGCGGCGACGTCGAGGCGCTCGCCGTCGAAGACGACCGGCGCGCTGGGGTGGGTGGGCATGGCCTCACTCCTTCGTCTGGATCTGGTGGTTCGGGGGCTCAGGGGGCTCGGGTGGTTCAGCGGGATCGGTCGATCAGGGCCGCCAGCGCGGCCAGGGTCTGGTGGGTGTAGACGTCGGCGGCGCTCACCGGAACGGCCAGCCGCTCGCGGACCCGCCGCAGCAGCACCGGGATCTGGAGCGAGGAGCCGCCGAGGGCGAAGAAGGACTCGTCGACGTGTTCGGGCACGGCGCCGAGCAGCCCGGCCCAGACCGCGGCGAGCTCCTTCTCGGTGACGGTCGCGGGCGCGCGGGCGACGGCGGACCTGGTGGCCGCGGCGACCTGTGCGTTCAGCCGCCGGCGGTCGACCTTGCCGGTGGGCGTCCGCGGCAGGCGGTCCATGGTGCGGTAGAGCGCCGGCAGCAGGGCGCGGCCGAAGCGGCGGCGCAGGTGCGAGCGCCACGCGTCCGGGGCGCCGAGGGGAGCGCCGTCGGGTCCGCGGCGGGGGACGACGCAGACCACGAGGCGGACGGCGAGGCCGTCCTGGTCGGCGACGGCGACGACGGCGCACTCCGCGACGCTCTCGTGCCCGGCCAGCGCGGCCTCGACATCGGCCAGCTCCAGCCGGCTGCCGAGGAGCTTGACCTGGCTGTCCTTGCGCCCGCGGTACTCGAGCGCGCCGTCGGCGCGGCGGCGGGCGAGGTCTCCGGTGCGGTAGCAGGGTCCTTCGATACCGGGGACGGCGGCGAAGGCGGGATGGTCCTGGGCGCGGGAGCCGAGATAGCCGTCGGCGACGTAGCGGCCGGCGATGACGAGCTCGCCGGTGACGCCGGCCGGACAAGGGCGGTCCTCGGCGTCGAGGACGAGGACCAGGCGGCCGGGGATGGAGCGGCCGATGGGCGCCGGCCCGGCGAGGGGGCCGGTGATCTCGTGCCAGGTCGCGGCAACGGTCTCGGTGGGGCCGTAGAGGTTCGCGACGCGGGCCAGAGGCAGGGCGGAGCGGAGTCCGGCGGCGAGGTCGCCGGGGAGGGCCTCGCCCATGAGCAGCAGGACGCGCAGCTCGGCCAGGCGCTCGGTGGCGCGGCGTTCGGTGATGACGTGGAAGAGTTCGCGGGCGAAGCTGGGAACGGTTTGCAGGACGCTGATCCGCTCCTGCGCCAGCCAGTCGACGAAGCGCTCGGGGTTGGCGCGGATGCGGTCGGGCACCGGGCACAGCGTCGCGCCGGAGACCAGCGCGGCGAAGGTCTCGGCCAGGGCCGGGTCGTGTTCGGGCGTGACCCACTGGGCGACGCGGACGGCGGGGCCGAGGTCGAACTCGGCGGCGAGCCAGCCGGCGAACTGGGCGAGGGCGGCGTGGGTTTGGGCGATGCCTTTGGGGGCGCCGGTGGAGCCGGAGGTGTAGGCGACGTAGGCGAGATCGTCGAGGGTCGGGGGCGGGGGCGGAGGCGCGGACGAGGGCGGTTCAGGGAAGGACGCGTCCGCGGCGCTCTTGGCCTCCACGGCGATGACCGGGCCGCCGGTTTCAGTGCGGTACCACTCGGCGAGGTCGTCGGGGCCCGAGTCAGACGCGACGAGCAGGGCCGCCGGCTTGAGGTCGGAGACGACCGCGCGTCCGCGGTCGCCCGCGTCGCCGACGCCGAACCAGCACAGGTGGGCGCCGGCTTCCAGGACTCCGAGGAGGGCGGCGTATGGGAGCGCGCCGACGGGGAGGCGGACCACGACGGGGTCACCGGGGCGGACTCCGGCGGCGCGGAGGCCCTGGGCCACGTGCGCGGCCGTGCGGCGCAGGGTCTGGTAGCTCATCGGACCGTCCGCCGCGTCGACGGCGATCGCTTCCGGATCGGCGAGCGCCTGGCGGCGGATCAGCTCGACGGCGGTGTGGGTGAGACCGTCGCCGATCCGCCGGTCCGCGTCGCTGACAGCGCGCTCGGTCTCCTCGGCGGTTTCCAGAACGAGGTCTGCGATGGCGGTGTCCGGAGCCTCGGACGCGTGGCGGAGCAGAGTGCGGTAGTGGCGCAGGATCATCTCAGCGGTCTGCTGGTCGAACTGGTCGGCGTCGTAGGACAGGGAGACGACCGATCCGTCGACGGAGAAGAGGAGGTCGGCATCGGCCGGCCCGGGTTCCCGGCACGGCTCGGCGACGGCGCCGGCGAGTGCCAGAGCGGGTGCGGGGGTGGTGCGGTAGGTGAAGACGACGTCGCAGAGCGGGACGCGCCGCGCGTCGCGGGGAACCGGCAAGGTGGCCAGGACGCGCGCCAGCGGGACGTCGTGCCGCAGCGCCTCATCGGCTCGCGAGGCTTCCAGCACCTCGCGGAAGGTCGACCCCTCGGCGAAGTCGGCAGGCAGCACCAGGAGGTTCCTGGCCAGGACCGCCACGGCGACCCGGTCAGCGCCGGTGTAGCGGTGCAACAAAGCCTGGAGGGCGGCGAGCATCACGGCGAAGGGCTGCGGATCGACCGTGCCGACGACGAGCCCCGCACCGGCGAGCGGTTGCGCGGGTCGCGGGCGGTCGGCGGGGAGCTGGAGGTCGGACGGCAAAGGGGTCAGAGTGGACCGCCACCAGGCCAGGTCCGGGTTGTCCTCGTCGCACAGCAGGGAGAGTTCTGACACCAGGGTGTCGAGGAACGCCTCGTCCCCGAACGCCCGCGGTACCGACAGCCGGACCCGGTACTCCCCCTCGCCGTGCCGGATCACCGCCAGCTGCGCATGCTCGGACGGTGCCGGTTCGGCCGCGTCCCCCGGCCCCGCGACGCCGGCCAGTCCCAGCGTCGCGAAGCCGGCCGGGGCGTCGTCCAGGCCCCGGAACCGGAACGCTTCGGGCCCGGCGTCCACCCGGGTCCGCCGTTCCGGTGTCCCTTCGCGCGTCACGAGTGCCGACCGCAGGGCCTCGTGCCGCTCCACCAGCGCCCGCCAGGCCGCCGCCAGCCGGGGGACGTCGAGCGCGCCGGTCACGTGCCACGCCCGGCACAGCGGCGCCGGCTCGCGGCCCAGCTCCCGCAACAGCCACTGCCCTTGCTGGGCCTCGGTCGCCGGCGCGTGCCGGAACTGGGGTGCTTCACTCATGGACAGCCTCCATCGGCTCGCCGGACCGGGCGGTCCGCGGTTCGGTCCGGCAGCGGTACGGGCCGTTCGGTCAGGCGGCGCGGCGGACCCTGCGTCCCATCCGCCCGCCGCCCGAACTCACTCCGGCACCGCGGCGCTCTCCTTCGCCCGCTCCACCACCGGCCGCGCCGGCTCGCCGGCCGGCCCGCGCAGCGCGTGGAACAGCACCTTGAGCACCATCCGCGGCCGCATCAGCGACTCGGGGCGCTCCAGCATCCCGGCGGCCCGCATATACGCCTCGGTCACCGCGCTGCTGCGGGTCGCGGCGGTCTGCACCATGGCGAGGTACCGCTGCCCCATCCGGATCTTCAGGCTCCGCTCGCCCTTCACGCCCGGGAAGCTCAGGTCGACGGTCTGCGTCATCTCCCACGGCGGGTCGAGGACGTCCTTGGCGAGGTCCGCGAAGAACCGCCGCGGGTCCGGCGTCGCGCCCGAGTGCAGGTGCTGCCGCAGCGTGAGCGCCGAGAGCGCCGCCACGGTCATCCCCTGCGCGTAGACCGGGTTGAAGCAGGACACCGCGTCGCCGATGACCAGCAGGCCGGACGGGAAGCGCGACATGCGCTCGTACCGCCGCCGCTGGGTGGTCGGGAAGCGGAAGGCGACCGGCTCGTCCAGGGGTTCGGCGTGCTGGAGGGCGGCGTGGATGTCCGGGACCGGCAGCTTCTTGACGAACTCGTACAGGCCCTGCTGGTCCGTCGGGGGGTGGTCGCCGAGGATCCCGTACACCGTGAGCAGCGTGCGGTCGCCGTCGGTCTTGGTGAAGATGGCGCCGCGCGGGACGTCCGGGGAGGCGACGGGGATGATGGCCAGGTCGCCGGCGTAGGGGTCGGCGGTCATGCGGTAGTGCTGGGTGACGTAGCCCAGGCCGATGTTCGTCCGCTCCTCCTCGACCCGCGGATAGCCGAGCTCCTCCAGCCACACGGGGGTGCGGGAGCCGCGGCCGGTGGCGTCGACCACCAGGTCGGCGGTCAGGACCTCGTCCGGTTCGCCGGGGTGCTGGACCCGCACGCCGGTGACGCGGCTGTGGTCGGGCGAGGTGACCAGGCCGAGGATGTCGCAGCGTTCGACGAACCGGACGGCGGACTGCTTGGCCGTGTGCTCGCGGATGCGCCGCTCCATCAGGGGAGCGGTGGCGGGCACCGCGATGTAGCCGATGTCGGCGCGCTTGACGGGACGGCCGCGGAAGTACCAGCGGACCGAGCCGGAGAAGTCGCCGTAGGGCGTGCCGTCGGCGATCAGCTGGTCGGTGATGCCCGGATACAGCTCCTCCATCACCACCCGGCCGCGGACGTGCATCGCGTTGATGTGCCGGCCCTGGGGCCGGCCGCGGCGGGGGCCGGCGACGCCGACCAGGGCGTCGCGGTCCACCACCAGGACCTCGTCGTAGGCGTCGGCCAGCACGCGGGCCGCGAACAGCCCCGCGATGCTGCCGCCCAGGACCACTGCGCGCGTTCGCTCCTCGGCGACCACCGCGCCACCTCCTCAGCTGGCAGGGAAGGGGACCGACCGGGTCAGGCCGCCGTCGACGACCAGCTCCTGGCCGGTGATGTAGGCCGCCCGGCGGGACAGCAGGAAGGCCACGGCCTCGGCGACCTCCTCGGGGCGCCCGATCCGGTCCAGCGCCACCTCCGAGCGGAACATGCTCCGCACCTGGTCGGAGCCGGTGACCGCGTCGAACATCTCGGTGCCGATGTGGCCGGGGGTCACGGTGTTGACCCGGATTCCGGCGCCGGCCAGGTCGGCGGCCAGCGTGCCGGCCAGGTTGCGGACGGCGGCCTTGGTGGCCGCGTAGAGCGCGCCGAGCGCGACGCCGCGGTGCGCGGTCCAGGACGACACCAGCACCACCGAGCCGCCGTGACCCAGCAGCGGCACCGCCTTCTGCACGGTGAAGAACGCGCCCTTGAAGTTCACGCCGACCAGCTGGTCGAAGTCCTGCTCGGTGTAGCCGGGCAGCCGGTTCAGCATCCCGGCGCCGGCGTTGGCCACGACGCCGTCCAGGCCGCCGAACCGGTCCCGGACGGCGGCCGCCAGGTCGTCCAGCTGCGCCGGGACCGACACGTCCGTGGGCACCGTCAGCACCCGGTTGCCGGCGTCGAGGTTCTTGGCGGCGCTCTGCAGGCGCTCGGCGCTGCGGCCGGCCAGCACCACGGACGCGCCGGCGGCCAGCAGCAGCCGCGCGGTCGCCAGGCCGATGCCGCTGCCGCCCCCGGTTATCAGGACCGTGCGGTTGTCGAAGTCTCCCATACCTGCACCATGGCGGCGCGGGATATGGGCGGGCATCTCCAGAAATGCGCCGTATCGCAGAGTTCTGTCAGGGTTTCCGGGCAGCCCGACGGCCGCCGGCGCGTGGGGCCACGCCGGCGGCGGTCGGTCCGGAAGGGCCCGCCGTCAGGACGGGAGGTTGGCGGGGCTGTTCTGGTACGCCGTCAGCAGCCACTCGCCGTCCTGGCGCGCCAGCAGCCAGGAGGCCCGGATCTCGGCCTCGGCCGAGACCTCGGTCTGGCCCGGCTGCAGCACGCCGCCGGCGGTGATGAGCAGCACGGAGTCGGCGCCCAGCGGCTTCACCGCGATCGGTGTGCCGGTCACGCGGGTCCCCTTCAGGAACCCGTCGAACGCGGCGGCCATGAACCCGCCGATCTCCTGCCGGCCCTGCCGGAACACGCCCGGCAGGATCATCGTGGCGTCCTCGGTGAAGACGGCGGCGAACGCGTCGGCGTCGTGGTCGGCCCAGGCCTGGACGATGCGGCCCGGCACGGCGGCCACGGCGGCCTGGTCCTGGGGTGTGAGGGTGGCAGTGGTCATGAATGCCTCCTGATATAGGGGTTCTGATCGGTTCCGGCGCACCGCGCCTCAGCGCAGCGCCGGCTCGACCCCCGGCTCGACCAGGGCCAGCCGCGGGTCCTCCATCTCGTACCAGCCGACACCCGGCGGGCAGATGTCGTAGCCGAGCAGGCGCTGCACCTCCTCCGGCAGCGCCAGCACGGTCTCCCGCGGCAGCGCCAGGAAGCTGTTCTCCTCCGCGCGCAGGTTGGCCAGGTCCAGCGACACGGTCAGGCTGACGCGCGGCCGGTCGGTGCGGTTGGCGCCGCCGCCGTGGTAGACGCCGCCGAGCCAGATCAGCGCCGAGCCGGCGGGCATCGCGGCCGGCGCGGCGCCGGAGTACGCCGGGGGCGTCTCGTCGTCCCAGTGGTGGCTGCCGGGCACCACCAGCGTGGCGCCGTTCTCGGCGGTGAAGTCGCTCAGCGCCAGCATCAGCTGCACCCGGCTGGTCGGCCCGGGATGGCGGCGCAGGTGCAGCGAGTCGTCGCGGTGCAGCGGCTGCCGGCCCTGGCCGGGATCGATCCGGATGGCCTGGGTGGCCGAGAGCTGGATGTTCGGCGTGACCTCGATCCGGGCCCGGCCCACCCACATGTGGCCGGGCTTCTGCATCACGGCGCGCGCCGCTCCCAGGTACAGCGGCTGCGTGACCACCGGCACCAGGTGCGAGGTGCGGCGGAACAGCGAGGACACGCGGCGGGTCAGGTGGCCGTCGTAGCCCTTGGCGCAGTAGCGGGCGTCGTCCAGGATCGGCTCCAGGTCGGCGCGCAGTCCGGCCAGCGTGTCCGGTTCGGCGAAGTCCTCGATGATCACACAGCCGTCGCGCTCCAGGATCTCGACCACGTCGTCCAGCTCGGCCTTGACGCTGACCCGCGGCAGCTCGGCGCCGTTCATGCGGCACCGGCTCCGGACCTGGCCGTGATGTCCCGGATGAAGGTGGCCAGGTCCGGGTCCTCGAACAGGTCGCCCATGTCCACTTCGACGCCGAGCTCCTCCTCGATCCGCGCGGTGATCCGCACCGCGGAGATCGACTGCCCGCCCAGCTCGAAGAACGTCGCCCCGGCCGGGGCTCCGTCCGGGACCCGCAGCACGTCGTTCCAGATCGCGGCGACCTGGGTGCTGATGGCGTCGGCGCTGGGCGCCGTCGGCGGGGTCTGCATGACAACCTCCACAAGCGGGTCAGGCCACGGCCGGAGCCTCGTCCGGCCGGGTGGTGAAGCCCTTCAGGGCACTGATGTACTCCGCGGCGGCCGCCGCGACGGCGGACCGGGTGAACAGGTGGCTGCTGTAGCCGATGGCGCCGACGATGTCGTCGGACGGGCCGACGTGCAGCGACCACAGCATGCCGTCGGGGATGTCGGAGCCCTCGGGCTGGGAGACGACGCGGCGCCAGATGGCCGAGTACTCCAGGTCGCCGTGGCGCTCGGCCTCCATGACGTACGGGGGCTGGATCACCTGGAACAGGCACGGCGCCGCGCCGCCGCCGGGGGCGGCGGGCGCCATCAGCGCCGGGGCCTGGCCCAGGACGTGGATGAACGGGGTCTCGTGGCGGTAGGCGCCCAGGCAGGCGGCGCGGGTCCGGAGGATCGCCTCGCGGAAGCTGGTGCAGCCTGCCAGGTCGGTGCGCACCGGCACGAAGTTGAAGAACGAGCCGACCGTGCGCTGGAAGCGGCCGTCGCGGCGTCCCGGGGTGAAGGTCGGCACGGTGACGTCGCCGAGGCCGTCGCGTCCGGCTCTCAGGAGGCTGAACGCGGCCAGCAGCACCATGAACGGGGTGCTGCGGGTCTGCTCGGCCAGGCCGAGGACCGCGGTGCGCAGCCGGGGCTCGACGACGAAGCGGTACCACGAGGTGCGCGGCGGGGCGGCGGGGTCGAGGGACGTGTCGACCGGCACGGTGAGGATCCGCGCGCCGTCCAGCGTCCGCCGCCAGTAGTCCAGCGTGGCGGGCAACGGGCCGCGCTCGCGCTCGGCGACGGCGTAGTCGCGGTACTGCGGCACCGGTTCCAGCTCCGGGACGCGCCCCGCGGCGCGCGCCGCGTAGCACTCGGCCAGGTCCGCGACGATGACCTGCATCGACCAGGCGTCGCCGGCGGTGTGGTGGGTGGTGAGGGCCAGGACGGCGTCGTCCTCGTCGAACCGGCCCAGCACGGCGCGCAGCAGCGGCGACTGGGAGGCGGCGAAGGTGCCGGCCTCCAGCTGGTTCAGCAGTTCCTCGGCGCGCCGGTCGCGGTCGGCGGGGTCGACGCCGGGAAGCATGCGGACCACGAGGTTCGGGGCGGTCGGCGCGGCGACCAGCTGTCCGGGCCGCTCGGCGTCGCGCACCACCGTGGTGCGCAGGGACTCGTGCCGGGCCACCACGTCGGCGAGCGCGGCGCGCAGCACGCCGGGGTCGACCGGCCCGCGGATCCGCCAGCCGTCGACGATGATGTAGCGCGGTCCGAAGGGGCCGGTCTGGTCGCCGGCGTCGAACAGCCGGAGGAACTCCTGCTGCGGGGACAGCGGGTGGCGGACGGCCGCCGCGGCGGGGCGGGCGGTGTCGGACAGGGTCACGGCGTCTTCTCCGTTCGGGTCCGTTCAGAGGTCTGGCTCGGCGGTCGGTTCTCGGCTAGCCGAGACGGACGGGCAGTTCGCGGCGGCCGTTCATGATGAACGTCTCCTGCGGCACGAGGTCGGCGGGGTCGACGGCGAGCCGCAGGCCGGGGAACCTGCCGAACAGGCCGGCCAGCGCGGTCTCGGCCTCCAGCCGGGCGAGCGCGGAGCCGAGGCAGCGGTGGACCCCGTGGCCGAAGGCGAGATGGCGCTTGTCGGGCCGGGCGGCGTCGAAGCGGCCGGCGTCGGGACCGTGCAGGGCGGGGTCCCGGCCGGGGGCGGCGAAGTTCACCAGGACGGGTTCGCCGGCCGGGACGCGGACGCCGGCGACGTCGACGTCCTCGACCGCGAACCGGAACGGCATGCTCGCCACGGGCGCCTCGACGCGCAGGGCTTCGTCGACGACCGCGGCCCAGCTCACCCGGCCGGCCTCGGCCAGGGCGCGCTGAGCGGGGTCGGCCAGCAGCGCGGCGGCGGCGTTGGCGATGAGGTTCATGGCCGGTTCGGTGCCGGTGTTGAGCAGCAGCAGGACCGTGGCGACGAGTTCGGCGCCGGTGAGCCCGGCGTCGTCCTCGCGGGCGGCGAGCAGCGCCGAGGTGAGGTCCTCGCCGGGGTCGCGGCGCTTGGCGTCGATGAGCTCGACGACGGCGCGGCGCTGCGCGGTGAAGGCGGCGGCCATCTCCTGCGGTGTGGCGCGGCCCTGGCCGGAGTACCCGGCGCCGAGGGCTGTGAGCCGGTCCTGTTCGGGGACGCCGAGCAGTTCGCCGATGACGTTCGCCGCGACCGGGTGCGCGTAGCCGCTCTTGAGCTCGACGGTCGTGCCGGGGCCGAGGGCCGCCAGCGCGTCGAGCCGGCCGTCGACGATCTTCTGGACCGCCGGCCGCATCAGCTCGACGTTGCGCGCGGTGAAGGCCTTGGCGACCAGGCGGCGCTGCCGCTCGTGGTCGGGGCCGTGCGCGGTGGCGAGGTTGTCCATGCGGGCCCAGGCGGCGAGGGGGAAACCGGGGCCGAGGTCTCCGGAGCTGAAGGCTGGCCAGTGCGCGCGGGCGTTCTTGGAGAAGCGCGGGTCGGCCAGGACCCGGCGCGCGGCGTCGTAGCCGGTCACCGACCAGCCGGGGACGCCGCCGGGGAGCTCGACGCGGGCGACGGGGCAGCGGGCGCGGAGGCGGTCGGCTTCGGCGTGCAGGTCGCGGCCGGTGGCGTCGAGGGCGATGGGGGCCTCGGCTTCGAGGTCCGCGGCGGGCAGGGGCGTGGCGACCGGGTCCGCGGCGATCGGGTCCGGGGCGATCGGGTCCGGGGCGATCGGATCCGGGGCGATCGGATCCACGGCGACCGCGTCCGCGGCGTCGGGGCCGGGGCGCCGGCTCATGCCCGGCCTCCGCTCCGGCGGCCCCGGTCGGCGAACACCATGTGCATGTCCGTCCCGGCGAGCCGGGCCTCCTGGTCCACGGCCACGGCGAACCCGCGGTCGCGCAGCTCCCGGACGACCCGGCCGAGGCGCCCGTCGAGGTCGTGGACCTCCGCCACCACCGCGCCGATGCGCGGCCAGTCGGCCTCGGCGATGCCGGCCAGCACCTCGTGCTCCGCCTTCTCCACGTCGATCTTCACCAGGTCCACGCGGTCCACGGCGGTCTGCGCGATCAGGTCCGAGAGCGTGACCGTGCGGCACTCCACGTAGCGCACCCGGTGCCGGGCCCCGGCCAGGCGCTCGGCGTCGGCGCCGGGCAGTCCGGCCTCGACCAGCAGCCGGGCGGCCAGGGCGGTGTCGCCGGCCGGGTCGGCGTAGAACCCGGACTCGGCCGGCGCCCCCGGGTAGTAGCCGAACCGCGCGGTCCCGGACCGCCCGGCCACCGCGACCTCCAGGGCCAGCCCGCCCGGGACGTGCTGCGCGATGTTCTCGGTCAGGGCCGCGAAGGTGTCGGGGCCGGGCTCGACGGCCACCACGAACGCCCCGGGGTGCTCCTGCTTGAAGTACATCGAGGCCAGGCCGATGTTCGCGCCGATGTCGAACACCACGTCGACCGGCCCGGCCGGCCATCCCGGGCGCCGGTAGGAATGCTCCTGGAAGATCTCCCGGTACAACAGCGCGGCCTCGCCGGGATCGACCTGCGCGATCGGCCGGCCGTCCGGCAACCGCCGTCTGGACACCATGTCGGGCTCCTCACTCCGGGCCGGTGATCGCTCGCCGCCGTCCCGGAGCCAGCGTCGTGCGGGGCCGCCGGAGGCCGCATCTTCGAACGTGCCGCCGGAGGCCGGGGCCGCGGACGCATCTCCCAACGTGCGGCCGCCGCGGCGTGTGACGGCGCCGCCGCGGGTTCACAAAGACCCTGTCGAAACCCGTGCCGAGGAGCCGTGCGGCGGGCCCGCCGAGGACCCGTGTCGAGAAATCCGACAGGTCTCCGTCTCCCCTACGAAGGCGCCTCCCCACGGGCGCCACGCCGAACGAGGAACCGAGGACCCCGGAGGTCACCGCATGCCTGACCTGGAAACGCAGGCGCCGCCGCGCGCCGGACGTCGCGAGTGGATCGGGATGGCGGTGTTGGCACTGCCGACCCTGATGGCCGCGCTGGACATCGGCGTGCTCTATCTCGCGCTGCCGCGGATGAGCGCCGACCTGCACGCCGACGCCACCGAGCAACTGTGGATCACGGACCTCTACGGGTTCATGATCGCCGGCTTCCTGATCACCATGGGCTCGCTGGGCGACCGGATCGGGCGCCGCCGGCTGCTGATGATCGGGGCCGCCGGCTTCGGGCTGGCCTCGGTGCTCAGCGCCTTCTCGACCAGCCCGGGGATGCTGATCGCGGCCCGGGCGCTGCTCGGCGTGGCCGGCGCCACGCTGAGCCCCTCGACGCTGGCGCTGATCAGCAACATGTTCCGGGACCCGCGGCAGATGGGCCTGGCGATCTCGCTGTGGGCCGGCTGCCAGTTCGGCGGCGCGGCGCTCGGGCCGGTCGTCGGCGGCCTGATGCTGGAGCACTTCTGGTGGGGGTCGGTGTTCCTGCTCGGAGTGCCCGCGATGGTGCTGCTGATGATCCTCGGGCCGCGCTTCCTGCCGGAGTACCGGAGCCCGGAGGCGCCGAAGCTGGACCCGGTCAGCGTGCTGCTGTCGCTGGCGGCCATCCTGCCGGCGGTCTACGGCGTCAAGCAGCTGGTGGCGGCCGGGCCGGGGACGTCGGTCGCGCTGCCGTGGGCGGCTCTGGCGTTCGGCGTGCTGGTCGGCGTGGTGTTCGTGCGCCGGCAGCTGCACCTGGCGAACCCGCTGCTGGATCTGCACCTGTTCCGGTCCCGGTCGTTCAGCAGCGCGCTGGTGGCGATGCTGCTGGCCTCCGGGGTGCTGGCCGGGGTGAGCCTGATGACGAGCCAGTACTCGCAGAGCGTGCTGGGCCTTTCGCCGGCGCGCGCGGGGCTGTGGCAGGCGCCGGCCGGGATCGGCATCGCCGCGGGCGTGCTGATGACGCCGGGCCTGGTGAAGCGGGCCGCGCCGGCGCTGCTGATCCGCACCGGGCTGGTGGCCTCGCTGGCCGGGCTGTTCGTGCTGACGACGCTGCGCACCGACGGGCACCCGTGGGTGATGGCCGTCGGCATGTTCCTGGCCGCGCTCGGCGTCGGCCCGCTGTTCGCCCTGGGCACCGGCCTGGTGATGGGGTCGGCCCCGCCGGCCAAGGCGGGTTCGGCGGCCTCGATGTCGGAGACCAGCAACATCCTCGGTTCCACCCTGGGCCTGGCCCTGCTGGGCAGCCTCGGGGCGTTCGTGTACCACCACCGCGTCGACGGGCACACCACCGACGCGGCGGCCCGCCAGACCGTCGCCGGGGCCGTGGCCTCGTCGAAGACCATGGCCGAGGGACCCGGGTCGCAGCTGCTGCGCGACGCCCGGGACGCGTTCTCCTCCGGCGTGGCGGTCGTCGCCGTCACCGGCGTGGCGGTGTTCGTCCTGCTCATCGCCCTGACCTCGGTGGCCCTGCGGCGCACCGGGGAACAGGCCCAACCCGCCGGGAGTGGCAGTGACCATCAGCAAGCCGGACCGGACGGACCGGACGGCCGGGACCAGAACACGGACCGCGCATCGGACCTGTCCGCTCTGTGAGGCCGCCTGCGCCCTGCGGATCGACCTGGACGGCGCCGACCGCGTCGTCCGGGTCTCCGGGGACGAGAAGGACCCGTTCTCGAGGGGCTACCTGTGCCCCAAGGGCGCTGTTCTGGGGCGCCTGGACGAGGACCCCGACCGGCTCCGCAGGCCGCTGCTCCGCCAGGGCGGCGGGTTGCGGGAGGTCGGCTGGGACGAGGCGTTCGCCGCGGTGGACGCCGGGCTCGGCGAGGTGATCCGCCGCCACGGCCGCGACGCGGTGGCGCTGTACTTCGGCAACCCGACGTTCCACACCATGGCCGGGTACCTCTACCGGCAGGCGATCACCCAGGCGCTCGGCTCGGCGAACGTGTACTCGGCGAGCACCGTGGACCAGATGCCGAAGCACGTCGCCAGCGGCCTGATGTTCGGCGACCCGATGGCGGTGGCGGTGCCGGACCTGGACCACACCGACTTCCTGCTGGTGCTGGGCGCGAACCCGGTGGAGTCCAACGGGTCGCTGTGTGTGGCCCCGGACTTCGCCGGGCGGCTCAAGGCCCTGCGGGGGCGCGGCGGGCGGCTGGTGGTCGTCGACCCCCGGCGCACCCGCACCGCCGCGCTGGCCGACGAGCACCTGTTCGTCCGTCCGGGCACCGACCCGCTGCTGCTGATGGCGATGGTGCACACCGTTCTGGGCGAGGGGTTGGTGCGGATCGGCCTGCCGGTCGCCGGGCTGGACCGGCTGCGCGAGCTGGTGCGGGACTTCACCCCGGAGGCGGTCGCGCCGGTGTGCGGCGTGCCGGCGGAGACGATCGCGCGCCTGACCCGCGAGCTGGCGGCGGCCCGGTCGGCGGCGGTCTACGCGCGCATCGGGACCTGCACCGCGGAGTTCGGGACCGTCGCGCAGTGGCAGGTCGACGTCCTCAACACCCTGACCGGCAACCTCGACCGGCGCGGCGGCGTGATGTTCGCCGAGACGGCGGCGCTGGAGATCTTCCGCGCCGGCCCGCCGTTCAGCACCGGGAACCGGCACAGCCGGGTCCGCGGCCTGCCCGAGGTGCTCGGCGAGTTCCCGGTCGCGACCCTGGCCGACGAGATCGAGACCCCGGGCCCCGGCCAGGTCAGGGCCCTGCTGGCGGTCGCGGGCAACCCCGCGCTGTCCGCACCGAACGCCCCGCGGCTGGCCCGGGCCCTGGGCGGACTCGACTTCATGGTGTGCGTCGACCCCTACCTGAACGAGACGACACGCCTGGCCGACGTGGTCCTGCCACCGCCGCGGATGCTCCAGACGCCGCACTTCGACTTCCTGGTGCAGATCATCATGGTGCGCAACTACGCGCGCTACTCCCCCGCGGTGCTGCCGCTGGAGCCCGGCCAACGCTCCGAGGCCGAGATCCTGGCCCGGCTGATGCTGATCGCCGCCGGACTGGGCGCGGGCACCGACCCGGCACGCGCCGAGGAGATGATCCTCGGGCAGCTCGGCGTCACCGGCGACGCGATCGGCGCCCTGGACGGCGCCGACGGCACCGAGAAGATCCTCGACGCCCTGCTGCGGGCCGGCGGCTACGGGCTGTCGCTGAAGGCGATGCTCGACGCCCCGCACGGCCTGGACCTCGGCCCGCTCCAGCCCCGGCTGCCCGCCCTGCTGCGCACCCCCGACAGCCGGGTCGACCTGGCACCGGAGCCGATCGCGGCCGACGTCGCCCGGCTGCGGGAGCAGCTGACCGCCGCACCACCGGAGTTCCTGCTGATCGGCCGGCGGCATCTGCGGTCGAACAACAGCTGGCTGCACAACGTCGAGGAGCTACGCGGCGGCACCAACCGCTGCACGCTGCAGGTCCACCCCGGGGACGCCGAACGCCTGGGACTGGACGACGCGACACCCGCGGTGGTCGCCTCGGCGGTCGGCGACGTGACGGTCCCGGTGGAGGTCACGGACACGATCATGCCCGGCGTGGTGAGCCTGCCGCACGGCTGGGGACACCAGGATTCGACGCAGCGGGTCGCCCGGGAGGACGGCGGGGTGAACGCCAACGCCTTGACCGACGACACGGTGGTGGACCGGGTGTCGGGCAACGCGGTGTTCAACGGGGTGCCGGTGACGGTGCGCGCGCTGGTGGAGGGGGCGGCACGGAGCTGAAGACGGGGGTTGGTTCCCAGCGCTGAGAACGGACCGGATGCGGCTCCGGCCCACGAAGCGATGCTGACGCTTCGGGGCCGGAGCCGGATTCTTGTTCGCTGTTGCTCGGCCGCGCGCACGCACGCACGGTGGCTTCGCTTGATCGGTCGGTCGCCTCGATCTCCCGCCCGCCGGTTCGCTCACGAACCCGGCGACCCGCCCGCCGCCCCGCTACTGCGCGGCGGCGGAGCGCTGCGCCTTCGCCTTCTCGGCGGCGGCGGCCGCCTTGGCGGCGCACGCGCAGCCGATCACGAGCTCCCCGGCCAGCAGTTCCTTGGCCTCGGCGTACGGGCCGTCGGTCTGCGCCGGCAGGTCCGACGGCGGCGCCGTGGCCAGCGCGGGGTCGTCCTTGATGAGGTCGAAGTAGTTCACGTCTCACCTCTGCCCGTCCGGGGCCTCCGGTATCCCCGCCCCGAACGGTATCAGGGTTCGATGATCAGCGGCCGGCGAACTGGCCCGGCCTGCGCCCCTCGCCGGCCGGACCGCGGTAGGCCTGGGCGATCTCCAGCCAGCGCCGCGCCTCGGTGCCGATCGCCGTGATGGCCAGGTCGGCGTAGTGGCGGCGGCGGGTGATCAGCAGGCAGAAGTCGACGGCGGGGCCGACGACGCGGTTCACGGCGTCCTGTGGGCCGAAGGCCCAGAGCGTGCCGGACGGGGCGGTCAGCTCGAAGCGGAACTCCTCGGCCGGCGGCGTCAGGCCGTGCGCCAGGTAGCCGAAGTCGCGGGTGCGGGTGCCGAAGAAGGCGATGTGGCCGATGCGGTCGTCGTGTTCGCGCGTCACGCCGAGGGCGTCGCGGACGTCCTGGCCGTGGGCGTACAGCTCCATCAGGCCGGCGGCGGCCAGCACGGTCGGCGGCAGCGGGTTGACCAGCCACGGCACCGTCTGGTCGGCGGGCACCGCGGCCAGGGCGGCGGTGGCGGTGTCGTGCGCGGTCCGCCAGCGCTTGCGGATGTCCGCCGGGGTGCCGGCCAGGTACGCCTGCAGGGCCTTGTCGACCGCGCCCTGGAAGTCGCCCTTGGCCGCGGCGGTGCGCTCGGCGAACGCCCGCGGGTCGGCCGCGGCCGCACCGGCCAGGTCGGAGACGAACGCCAGGTGGGCGACCTGGTGCGCGATCGTCCAGCCGGGCGCGGGCGTGGCCCGGTCCCAGCCGGCGTCGTCCAGCCCGCCGAGCAGGAGGTCGAAGTCGTCGGCCTCCTCGGCCAGGGCGGTGAATACGTTGTCTGCTGCGGTCACGAGACTGTCCTTTCGCGCGGCGAGCTGCTGTGCCCGTCCAGTCCCGGGAAGTGTCCGCCGCCCCGGCCCGCGCGACATCTCCGTACGTGCCGAACCCATGCCGCAATCTCGGACAAGCCGGGACGCCGCGCGCGCGGCACGATGTGACCAGGTGCGGACCCGCTACGCCGAGGGAGCAGACGATGGACGTGAACCTGTGGCGCCGAGCCCTGCGCTCCACGGCGCTGGCCCAGATCCGCTACATCCGCCCGGTCGCCCCGGGCGCGGCCCGCCACCTGGTCGCCCAGGTCTACGCGGACGTCGAGCGTGACTTCGGCGTCCTGGCCCCGCCGGTGGCGCTGCACTCCCCCGCGCCGGAGCTGATGGCGGCGGTGTGGCTGGTGCTGCGCGAGAGCGCGGTCGCCGACGGCCGGGCGGCGCGGGCCACGAAGGAGGCGCTGGCGGCGGCGGTGTCGGGGGCGAACACGTGTCCGTACTGCGTCACCGTGCACGGCGCGGCGCTGGACAGCCTGATCCGCAGCCGTGGCCGCGGCAAGGACTCCGCGGCGATCGCCGACGGGGAGTTCGAGCGGATCGGGGATCCGGGGATCCGCGCGACCGCCGAGTGGGGCCGCGCCGCGGCGGTGCGGGAGACAGCCGATCACCGCACCGGCCATCATGCGCAACCGCCCTTTCCGCCTGAACAAGTCCCTGAGCTGCTGGGCGTGGCGCTGGTGTTCCACTACCTGAACCGTGTGGTCAACGTCTTCCTGCCCGAGGTCCCCATGCCGGACCGGGCGCCCCGCGGCATGCTGCGGCTGGTGGCCCACGTGCTCGGCGGCCGGATCCGCAGTGCCGCCGACCGCTCGCACCCCGCCGGCGTCTCTCTCAGCCTCCTGCCGGACGCACCGCTGCCCGCGGACCTGGCGTGGGCCGGCGACAACCCGACGGTGGCCGGCGCCCTTGCCCGCGCCGCGGCGACGATCGACAAGGCCGGGGAGGCCGCGGTGCCGGAGTCGGTGCGGACGCTGGTCCACGCGCGCCTGCGGGACTGGGACGGGCGGCCGCCCGGTCTGGACCGTTCGTGGCTGCACAAAGCGGTCGAGGTGCTGCCGGCGGCGGACCGTCCGGCGGGGCGGCTGGCGCTGCTGGTCGCGCTGGCGTCGTGGCAGATCGACGCCGCGGTCGTGGAGGACTACCGGGTGGCCGCGCCGGCCGACAAGACACTGGTCGAGCTGACGGCGTGGGCCGCGCTGACGGCGGCGCGAGCGGTGGTGGCGTGGAGCCCGGCGGCGTGGACTCCGACGGTTCCGGAGTCCTGAGCCGGGGCCGCTGCGCCGCCGATCGGGCACCTGCTGGACTCAGCAGGTGCCTGATCATTCGGGGCCGACCTCCAGACCGGTCCGGCCTTCAGCTGCGCCCGGCCTCCAGACCGTTCTGGCCTTCAGCCGTTCCTGGCCTTCAGCCGCTCCCGTCCGGGCAGGGCGAAGGCTGCCGCCGCCCCGATGGCCGCGACCAGTCCGGCCACCGTCACCGCCGGGACCATCCCGTCGACGAGCCGCTGGCCGGGCAGGTATCCCCCTCCGGTGGCGAACACCCCCGCGAACAAGGCGGTTCCCAAGGCGACACCGGCCAGCCGTACCGCTCCCAGGCCGCTGACAGCGCCGGTGGGCCGTCGCAGTCCCGCGACGGTGACCGCGGCGTGCCGGGCGGCGGGCAGTGCCAAGGACACCCCGACCCCGCTCAGCGACAGCGGCACGGCCAGCCAGAGCCCCGACCCCCGGGCGTGGACCGCCGCGGCCAGGGCCAGCAGTGAGAACGCGTGCAGGGACATGCCCGCGGCGATCACGCTGCGCATCCCGCGCGCGTCCACCGACAGGGCCAGCGGCATGGCCACGGCCACCGCCGCGCTCCACGGCAGCAGCCTGAGTCCCACGCCGAGGGGGCCGGCTCCGTCGACGTCGTGGAAGTAGCCGGCGAGCAGGAGCAGGACCCCGGACATGGAGGCGAACAGGCACAGGTCGGCGACCTGCGAAGCGGCGAACGCGCGGCCGTGCAGTCCGCCGATCGGGGTCTCCCAGGCCAGGAGCGGCACCAGTGCCGCCGCGCCGACCGCGAGCAGGGCCAGGGTCCGGACGCTGCCCCAGCCCACGGTGCCGGCCTCGGCGAGGGCGCCGACCGGCCCGGCCAGGGCGGTGCCGATCAGGAGCATGGTAGCGATGTCGAAGGGCTCGCGGGGGGTGACGGCCGCCGTGCCGGGCCGCCATTCTCCGCCGCGGAGCAGGGCCGCGGCGCAGACCGCGACGCCGACGGCCGCGTCGGACCAGAACACCAGACGCCAGTCGTGGATCGCGACCGCGCACGCGAGCAGCGGTCCGCCGGCGAGGGCGGCGCCGAGGCCGCCGGTCCGGATGCCGCGGATGCCCGACGTCCGGGCCGTGCTCCCGTCCTCAGCTCCGAGGCCGGCTCCGCTCTTCCCGGCTCCGTTCTCGGCAACGGTGCGCGCCATCCTCCGCGCTCCGTTTCCACCTCCGGGACCGAGCACCGTCAGCTGATCGAACGCCGCCGCGACCACCGCGGCCGCGGCCGCTCCCTGCGCCGCGCGCGCGATGACCAGGTACGTCCAGCCGCCGGACAGCGCGCAGCCGGCCGACGCCACGGCGAACACGGCCGCGCCGACCGCCAGCACGGTCCGGCCGCCCGACCGCCGGCTCCACATCGCGCCCCCGCGCAGGGCGGTCGCGGCCGCCACGTCGAACGCCGCCGCGATCCAGACCAGCTGCGCGCCCGAGGCCCGCAGATCCGCGCGCAGCGGGCCGAACAGCACCAGCACGGCCTGGCTGTTCCAGGCCGCCAGGAACGTCGTCACCCCGCCCAGGCCCGAGGACCGCCGTGCAGCCGAGGTCATGGAGTCCCCCTTCCGTAAACCGGGATGTGGGAGTGCAGTCAATCAGCACTCCGCGGGACAAGGCGCGGGTCAGGCACCTTATGAGCATTCTGAGAGAACTCGGACGATCACCCCTTGCGTACCGTGGTGGCATGCGGGTATACGACATGATCGTCGAGGAGCGCGGGCAGCTCGCGGAGCTGCTCGCCGGCCTGTCCCCGGAGCAGCTCGCGACCCCGAGCCTGTGCGGTGCCTGGACCGTCCACGAGGTCGCCGCGCACCTGGCGACGTACCTGCGCCTGGGCCAGCTGAAGATCTACGCCTGCATGCTGGCCGGCGCCGGCGACTTCGGCCCCGGCAACGAGCGCCTGGCCCGCTGGTACGCCCGCCGCCCGAGCGCCGACCTCGTGGACACCCTGCGCCGCCACGCCGGCGCCCGCACCACGGTGCCCCGCTCCGGCTACGACCCGGTCCTGACCGACCTGGTGCTGCACGACTACGACGTCCGCATCCCCCTCGGCCTGCCCCGCACCGTCGACGAGGAGCGCCTCGCGGTGGCCTTCCACCACCTCGCGACGGTGCCCAGCGCCGGCTTCGCCGTGGGCGGCCGCCTGACGGCCCTGCGCTTCGAAGCCGTCGACACCGGCTGGAGCGGCGGCGACGGCGAACCGGTCCGCGGCTCGGCCCGCGACCTGGTCCTCGCGATGAGCGGCCGCCCGGCCGGCCTGGCCGGACTCACCGGCGACGGCGTCCCGCTGCTGGCCGCACGCCTGGACGCCGACCGGACGATCCCGGTCGGACAGCGGCTGCGGAAGATGGTCAGGACCCTGACCCGCCCCTCGGAACGCCGGTTCCGCGACACGGAGGCCCCGCAGCGGCCGTGACGTGAGGGCACGGCCGGGCCGGAGACCGGCCAGACGGTCCGGCCGAGCTTCGAGCCGCCGGTGGCACCGGGCTCCAGACCATCGGTCCCACCATCGGTCCCGCCATCGGTCCCACCGGGCTCCGGACCGCGGCCCTGGGTGATCAGCCCACCCACCCCGCCGCGCCCGCCCGGTCCGAAGCTTCCGGCCGAGCCACCCGTCCGACCGACCACCCAGCGTTCCCCGGCGCTCGGCCGCCGAGCAACCCACTCCCGACACCCGCGGCAGGGCAGAGGAAGGGAGGGGAAGCTCCTCGCCGCCCCTCCCCCGCCCCTCGCTACGAGAAGCGCGCGGCCACCGTCGCCAGCCGGTGGAACCCGCCGCCGTGGAACAGCAGGGCGTCGTCCGCGGGGCCGCGGCCTTGGCCGAGCACCGCTCCGAGGAAGATCGAGTGGTCGCCGCCGTCGTACGTCTGGGCCAGGTCGCATTCGATCCAGGCCAGACAGTCCTCGATGATCGGGGCGCCGGTGTGCGGGCCGGGAAGCCAGTCCACCGAGGCGAACTCGCGGTCGCCGCGGGGCCGGCCGCGGTCGGCGAAGTAGCGGGCCAGCTTCTCCTGCTCGGCCGACAGGACCGACACCGCGAAGGCGTTCTCGGCCAGGACCGCCTCGTGCATGGCCGCCGATTTCAGGACGCAGACCAGGACCAGGGGCGGGTCCAGGGACACCGAGGCGAAGGAGTTGGCGGTCATGCCGCGCGGGGTCTCGGAGCCGGCCGTCACGACGGTCACGCCGGTGGCGAAGGTTCCGAAGCACCCGCGCAGCACGGCCGGGTCCAGGCCGTTCACCGCTGCGGCTTTCCGACGGCGCCGGCCAGCTCCCGCACCACGCCCGCCGGGGCGACCGCGTAGTGGGACAGGGCCCTGCGGAGCTGTTCGGGGATGCGGGCCGGCCGGGTGTCGGTGTTCGGGCCGCGCATGCACGCGATCCGCTGCCGGCCCCGGGCCACCAGCACCTCGACGCCGCCGGTGACCCGCACGTAGTCGAACGCGAACCCGATCTGCGTCTGCGTCAGGTCCTCCAGGCGCATCCGGATCGACAGCTCGTCGAACGCCGAGATCTCGGCCAGGAACTCGCACTCCACCTTCAGCGTGAACAGCTTCAGGTCGCCGCGGATGTCCTCCAGGACCTCCGGCGCGTGCTCCAGCAGGAACATCTCGCGGCACCGGCCCTGCCACCGCAGGTAGTTCACGTAATACACGTTGCCGACCAGGTTGGTCTCCTCGAAGCCGACCAGGTGGCGGTACTCGTAGTAGGGCTCCATCTCACTCCTCCTCGGCGAGCATGGTGAACACCACCGGCCCGGCGGTGCCGCGCACCGCGGTGGCGAACGTCGTGATCCGCGCCGCGCCGGACCGGAACCGGACCGCGCCGCCCGGGCCGTAGCCGTCGACCACCAGGTCGACGCGGGCCCGCCCGGCCTTGCGCACCGCCTCGGACGCGCCCCACAGCCGCGTCGCCGCCACCGCGGGGTCCTCCTTCGCTTCCCGGGCCACCAGCCGCGCCAGCTCGAAGGCCGGCCGGCCGAGCAGGTCCGACCACTCCGTGTCGGACCGCGGCACCGCGCTCTCGACGTCGCAGCTGACCGCCTTGAGCGGACCGGCCACGGCGAACGTCAGCCCCGCGCCGTGCGAGGCGGAGACCTGGTAGCCGGTGTCGGTCTCGGGCATGCCGTCGGGCCGGTACCGGACCACGACTTCGTCGCCCAGCAGCCCGGTGACGGACTCCGCGGTCCGCCCGCGGCGCCCGGCGGTCCCCACCCCGGCGCCCGGGAGGACCGCGGCGCGCAGCAGCACGCCCGTGGTGTTCTCCATGAGCCGCTCCAGGAAGGGGCCGAGCAGCACCGGCGCCCACGGGCCCGAGCCGTCCTGCTTGCGCACCGCTTGCAGCGTCAGCCCGCGCCAGCGCTCGACCACCACGCCGTCGGCGCCGCGCACGTCGATGTCGTAGACGTACGTGTCGCCGTCGCGGTGGCGCTCGATCGCGTGCAGCGTCAGGGCCCGCAGATCCCGCACCGCCTCCGGATCGGCGGGCCGCAGCCGCTCGATCCCGGACGGCAGCAGCGTCGCGTCCGGCACGCAGCACTGGAGGGCGTGCATGACCGCGTCCCGCGTCCCGGGATCGGCGAGCACCAGCTCCGACGGCAGGTACGGGCCGAACCAGGGCTCGGCCGCCGTCGGGTCCAGGTCGGCGACGCACTCGGTGGCCCGCAGGTAACGGTACCCGCGCAACCGCTGGAACCGCGCCCCCTGGAACAGCACCGGTCCGTACAGCTCCGCGCCGGGATCCAGCGGCAGCGCCACCCCGGCCCCACGGTCGGCCCCCGGCAGCGCCGCCGGGACCGGGCCGTCGTAACGCAGGGTCGCGCGGAAGTGGTCGGCCTGGAACCCGGTCTCCCCGCTGCGGATCACCGCGCGCACCGCGCCGTCGGCGCCGACGAGCGCCGCGACCCGGATCGTGGTGGTCTCCCGGGGCGGGACCACGATCGGCCGCAGGAACTCCACGTCCTCCAGCACCGGCGTGTCCCGCCGGCCGGTCAGGGCCGAGGCCGCCTGGGCCATCGCCTCCATCCCGAGCACCGCCGGGTACAGCAGGTCCCCGTCGAGCTCGTGGTCGGCCAGGTACGGGTCGGCGTCGGCGGACAGGTCGGAGTCGACGACGATCTCGACGCCCGCGTAGTGCACCCGCACGCGGTCCAGGAACCGCAGCAGCTCGGGCTCGGTCGCGGGCAGGGTGATCGTCGGCAGCGTGCCGGCGCGCCCCATGACCACGGCCGCGGTCGGCGCGCCCGGGTCGGCGAGCATCCGGCCGAGCAGCGCCACGCCGTCGGCGGCCGGAATCGGCTCGATGCCCTCGCGGGTCAGCGCCTCCAGCACGCCGAGCCGCTCGCCCATGCCGGTCCCGGACCACACCGACCACTCCAGCGCCAGGCACCGGCAGTCCGGGTGCGCGGCCTGGAACTCCCGGGTGACCTCGGTCATCCAGTCGTTGGCGACGGCGTAGTCGGCCTGCCCGCGCAGGCCGGCGCGGCCGATGATGCTGCCGAAGGTCACCAGCAGCTTCAGCCGCTCGGCGTCGACGGCCTCCAGCACGGTCCGCAGGCCCGTGATCTTCGGGGCCAGCGTCGCGTCGAACGCCTTCTCCTCGAGCGCCGCCAAGGCCACCGGGACGTTGCGTCCCGCGCCGTGCAGCACACCGGTGACCGGGCCCAGCGCGTGCTGGATCTCGGCGACCGCGGCGCGCACCTCCTGCGGTGCGGTGACGTCGGCGCGCGCGTAGTGGACCACGACGCCCGCCGCCGCCATGCGCTCCAGGTTCGCGGTGAGCTCCTGGTCGCGCGCCGGGTCCGAGCGCCCGAGGATCGCCACGGCGGCGCCGGTGCCGCGGCCGACGGCGAGCGCCGCCTCGGCCGTGATGCCCTTGCCGCCGCCGGTGACCAGCAGCACGTCGCCGGGGCCGAGCGGGTGGTGCGCGGCGGCCGGGGCCTCGGGCGGGAGCGCGCGCAGCTGGGGGACCTTGCGGACTCCGGTGAGGTCGTAGCAGACCTCGCTGAAGGCCTCGGTCGCGGCGACGTCGTCGACGATCGACGCCACGGCCTGGTCGGCCGGCGTGCCCTCGGGCAGCGTGACGACCGTGGTCGGGATGTGCGGCGCCTCCAGGTGCAGGGTCTTGGCCAGCCCCGCGGCGGTGCGCCGGTCCCCGACCGCGACGAAACGGACCGGGCCGCTCGCCGACAGTGCCTCGCGGGCCGCTCGGAGCATGAGCCCGGAGCTGGAGCCGGGAGCGAGGTCGCCACCGGGGACGATGCCGGTACCCGCCGGAGACGGCGTGCACAGCAGCACTCCGTCGCCGACGTCGGCGCGCCGCAGTTCCGCGGCCAGCTCGGCGGCGAAGGGGTGGCCGTCGGGAGCGAACACCCGCCAGCGTCCTTCGGCCCCTGATGTGGACGGCTCCGTACGCGCGACCGGCGCTCCGGCCTTGGCCGGCACCAGGTCCACGGCGAAGGCGCGGATCCACGGGCCGACGCCGGCCGGGAGCCGCCACTGGCCGTCGTCGGCCGGCTGTGCGGTATCGCGCAGCGTCTCCAGCTCGCCGGCCAGCTCGGACAGCGTCGCGGTGGCGAAGGCCGACGGGGCCAGCGGGGCGGTGATCCCGAGCTCGCGCGCCGCCTGGTTGACGATCTGGCCGACGGTGATCGAGCTCAGGTGCAGCTCGTCCACCGGGTTGCTGTCCGGCCGGACCGCCTCGATGGGCAGCTCGGCGCGTTCGGCGGACAGGCGCAGCAGCAGCTCCAGGGCGCCGCCGGAGCCGTCGCCGGCGGAACCGCCGGCGGTGGACCCGGACCCGGACCCGGAGGCGGTGCCCTCGCCGGCGGCCACGGCGCCCGCCGTCACCGCCGAGAACTCGTCGCCCGGGACGGCCTCGCAGGGGCTGGCGAAGAACGCGAACTCCTTGTCCAGCGGCAGCGGCCGCACGAACCGCTCGGCGAACAGTTCCCGGTGCCGCACCGGCGCGCCGAGCACGAACGCGGCCCCGACGGCCCGCAGCAGCCCGGCCAGCGAGGTGCTGTCGGTCTGCAGGCTGACCACCGGCGTGTCCGGCGCGATCTCGGCCGCCAGGTGGTTCAGCACCCGGCCCGGGCCGACCTCCAGCAGCAGGTCGGCGTCGGCGGCCAGGGCCGCGGCGGCGGCGCTGAACCGGACCGGCTGGCGCATCTGCCGCCCGAGCAGTTCCGGCAGGTCGGCGTCGGGCGCGAGCGGCCCGGCGGTGACGGTCGACAGCACCCTGCCTCGCGGAGTCTCGAAGTGCCGGGCGACCAGGTACTTCTGGAACTCGGACGCGGCCGGCGCCACGGCGGCGGAGTGGAAGGCGTGCGAGACCGCGACCGGGGTGACGGTCAGGCCCGCGTCCTCGGCCCGCCGTCCGACGCGCGCCACGGCCTCGGCGGGCCCGGAGACCACGGTCTGGCGGGGGCTGTTGTAGCCGGCGATCACGACCGGTTCGCCGGCCAGCAGCGGCTCGACGGCCTCCGGCGGTCCGCCGAGTCCGGCCATCGCGCCGTCGCCGGCGCTGGCGGCGGCCATGATCGCCCCGCGGGCGGCGGCGATCTCCAGCAGCGCGTCCTCGTCCATGGCGCCGGCCCAGTGCAGCGCGGTGATCTCGCCGAGGCTGTGCCCGACCGCGCCGTCGGCCTCGATGCCGAGCCGGGCCAGGATGCGCAGCCCGGCCACCGAGGAGGTGACGATCCGCGGCTGCGCGACCTCGGTCGCGACCAGGTCGCCGCCCTCCGGCAGCGCCAGCTCCCGGTAGAGCTCGTCGACCTCGGCGAAGCGGCGGCGCAGCGCCCCGCCGTCGCCGCGGCGGCCCGCGCCCTGGCCCGGGAACAGGAACCCGATCCTCGGCCGGGTGCCGGCGCCGCCGAGGAAGACGCCGTCGGCGACGTCCACGACGCGCCGGGTGCCGGCGTCGAGCAGGGACAGCAGGCGTCCGACCTTGCGGGCGGCCTCCTCCGGCGAGGAGGCGACGACCGCGGCCCGCACCGGGCCGGCCGAACCGGCTCGGCCGGCCTGGTCCGCCGCACCGTCCCGGGCCTGCGCGCTCAGCGTCGCGGCCAGGTCGCCGAGCTCGGCGTACGACAGCTTCGCCGTGAGCGCCGCCAGCTGGGCCAGCTTCCCGCGCAGCTCGGCGATCCCGGGGGCGTCGACCAGGAGCACCTCGGCGTCCTGCCGGGAGCGCACCAGGGCGCTGACGGTCGGGCCGATCCGGTCCCGGCGCGCGCCGTCGGCGTGTTCCACCACGACGTGCGCGTTGATCCCGCCGAACCCCATCGACGACACGGCCGCGCGGATCGGCGCGCCGGCGGGCCACAGCCGCGCGGTGTCCGGGACGTGCAGCGCCGGCGGCCGCCCGTCGGCGTCCGGCAGCAGCTGCGGGTGCGGCTCGACGTGCCCGGTGGCCGGCGGGATGACCTGGTGCCGCACCGCGAGCACGGCCTTGATCAGGCCGGCCACGCCGGCGGCGGCCTTGGTGTGCCCGAAGTTGCCCTTGACGGTGCTGATGGCGGCCGGCGGGGCGTCCGCGGCGGCGGCGCGGCGGGCCTCGGTGAAGGCCCGCAGCTCGGTGGCGTCGCCGACGGCGGTGCCGGTGCCGTGGCCCTCCAGGTAGGACACGGTCTCGAAGCCGAAGCCGGCCATCGCGTACGCGCGCTCGATGGCCAGCCGGTGGCCGGAGGCCTCGGGGCGGGTGATGCCGCCGCGGCCGTCGGAGGAGGTGCCCCAGCCGGCGATGGTGGCGTAGCGGAACAGGCCGCGCTCGCGGGCGTCCTCGTCGCGCATCAGGACCAGCATCCCGCAGCCCTCGCCGGGCCAGAAGCCGTTGGAGTGCTTGTCGTACACCCGCATCTCGCCGGTGGCCAGGGCCCCGGTCTTGGCGAAGCCGATGACCTCGAACGGGTCGATGCTCAGGTCCACGCCGCCGGCCAGGGCCGCGTCCAGGCGGCCGGAGACCAGGCCCTCGCAGGCGGTGGCGACCGACAGCAGGGACGAGGAGCAGGCCCCGTCGACGGTGTAGCCGCCGCCGGCCAGGTCGAAGTGGTTGCAGATGCGGCCGGCGATGGTGTTGGCCAGGCCGCCGGCCAGAGTGTCCTCGTCGATCGCCGGGAACGGCGCCTTGTAGCGCTGCTCCAGCCGGGACAGCAGCGGGCCGATCTCGGCGTCCGGCAGGCCGTGCTCGCGCAGCGCGGCGCTGACGGTGCGCCGCACGTACGGCCAGCGCAGCCGCATCAGGTTGGCGCGGGTGAACTCGCCGGTGAGGCTGTTGCCGACGATCACGCCGGTGGTGCGCGCGGGCAGGCCCCGCCCCTCGGGGAACCCGGCGTCGGCCAGGGCCCGGGCGGCGGTGTCCAGCGCCAGCCAGTGCGTCATGTCGGTGGAGCGGAAGGTGCTGCCGGCGACCCGGTACTCGACGCGGTCGAAGGCGAACCCGTCGATCACGGCCGCCTTGGGCGAGTAGAACCGGTCCGGGGCGGCGGGGTCGGGCGAGTAGTAGTCCTCGGCGCGCATCCGCTCGTCCGGCAGGCGCCGGAAGGCGCGGCGGCCGGCCAGCACGTTCTCCCAGAGGTCCTTCGGTGAGGCGGCGTCGGGGTAGCGGCAGGCGATCCCGACGACCGCGACGCGCGGGATGCTCACGCCGCCACCGCCCCTGGGTCCGGCTGTGTTCGGCCGCCGTCGGTCGGGCGTCCGTAGGGCAGCGGGGTGAGCGGGGTCGCGGCGCGCGCGGCACGGCGCTTGGCCCGCAGGTGCGCGATCCACCAGCCGGCGCCGCGGGCGGCGCAGACGAAGGAGGTCGCGAAGAACAGGGTGTAGACGATGTTGAAGACCATCATGATCCCGTAGACCGTGGCCACGGACGCGCCGAACATGAAGCCGTTGCGCGGCCGGGACGGCGTGGTGCCGGGGTCGCTGATCATGTAGTTGCTGAACAGGATGAAGGCGACGCCGGTCATCGCGCCCAGGGCGTTGAACAGGCCGACGTGCCAGATCCAGTGCCGCACGAAGGCCTGGATGAAGAACCCGCCCATCCAGCCCACGATGAGCAGCGTCTTCTTGGTCAGCAGGGCGTTGATGACGGTGCCGGCGGTGGCGATGATGACGATGATCATCACGCGGAAGAAGGTGTTGGCCTTCTCGGTGAACTCGTACGGCGGCGCGATGCTCATCCAGCGGCCGCCGAACACCAGCAGCGTCATGGTGATGCCGAAGTTCGACGGGTTCATGAAGTGCCGCATCCGGCCCTGCACCGGCGCCTGGAGCGCGTGCTTGCCGGTGACGCCGACCGCGACGGCGAACAGGATCGGCCAGATCTGGTTGTTGGCGTACAGCAGCATGTTGCAGGCCAGCGCGGTGATGTGGGACGGGAGCAGGAACTCGTACAGGCCGCGCATCCCGCGGCCGCGGAAGCGGACCTCGCGGCGCTGGGCCCAGGCGCTGACCATCTCGAAGGACAGTTCCAGGCCGTAGGCCCAGAACACGGCGAGGAAGGGCCACAGCCACGGCTGCTCGAAGCCGAGCAGGGTGTAGCCGAAGATGTTGAAGATGCTGATCGAGATCGCGAAGTTGCGCAGCGCCAGGTAGCGCGGATCGGTGTTGCCCTTCTTGGCGGCCGGCGCGGCGGCGGGGCCGGCGGCGCTGGCTTGCTGGATGGTGGCGGTCATCGGACCGGAGCCTCCTGGATGCCGTCGGTCAGGGTCAGCGTGTGGCTGCCCGGCGACAGTTGGGTGTCCTGGGTGTGGAACGCGCCTTGGGAGTCGTGCCAGGTGAGGTGGACGGCGACCGGGCCGGCGGCGGCGCCGAGGCCGAAGTGCACGCCGAAGCTGCGCTTGCCGGTGTGGCCGCTGCCGCCGTCGAGCTGGGAGACCTGGGTGCGGCCGTCGGCGGTGCGGATGGTGACGGTGGTGCCGTACGCGGGGGTGCCCGCCATCTCCAGGCCGGTGCCGGGCTGGGCCTGGCTGTCGGCGGAGGGGCGGACCAGGGTGAGGTCCAGGGACTTGCCGAGGTCCTGCGCGGTGTTGGCGTAGAAGGCCGGCGGCCCCCACTGGCGGGACAGCGCGAAGTCCAGCCGGCCGGTGCCGGTGGTGTCGGCGATGGCCACGCCGCGGGTCGGGATCTGCACCCCGAGGCCGATCTTCTTGCCGATGTTCACGTACTTGCCGTCGGCGTTGCGGGCGTAGAACGCGGCGCTCTGGTCGCCGGCGATGTCGTCGCCGGGGCCGACGTTGGGCCACATCGCGGGGTTGGACAGCAGGTCGTCGTTCATCATGGCCATCTCCTGCAGCCACGGCCACCGGTCGATGTCGCCCTTGACGAAGCCGTCGGTCTGCACGACCTCCTGGTGGCCGTCGTTGCGGAAGTCGGCCATCTTCACGTCCCAGCACCAGCCGGTCCAGGCCAGGCCGAGCTGCTGCGCCCGCTGCACGAACGGCGCGTCGCCGGCGTCCTCGTCCTTCTTCATCGCGGCGCCGTCCTTCGCCTGGTTGATCCAGACGAAGTTGCTCTCCTCCAGGCCCCACGCGGTGGTGATGTTGCTGACCATCATGTCGAAGCGGCCGTTGCCGGCGAGGTCGCCGAAGTCGACGCCCATGCCCTTGAACGAGCCGTTGCCGAGCACGAACGACTTCGGCGTGGTGGGGGTGCGCTCGCCGAAGACGGTGTCGAACTTGATGACGCCGCCGGCGGAGACGTTGTGGAGCATGAAGGCGTGGCCGAAGTCGTTGGCGACGTAGACGTCCGGCAGCCCGGTCCCGGTCAGGTCGGCCGAGGCGATCGCCAGGGTCCAGCCCGCGGAGTTGGGGAACGGGACGGCGTTCTTGTCCTCGACGTAGGTGGCGCTCGGGTCCGCGCCGGAGGTGGCGCCGACCCAGCGCAGCACGTGCACACCGCCGCCGTTGTTGGCACTGGACAGGCTGTTGGGCATCTGGACGTTCTTCGGCCCGTGCGGGTCCAGCACGGCCGAGTCCGGGAAGTAGTTGCCGATGATCAGGTCGGGGTGGCCGCACCCGGCGAAGTCGCCGACCGCGACGGCGTTGGTGTTCCACTGGGGACCGTGGTAGCGGCCGTCCGGCGTGGCGTTCGGGATCAGCTCGACCGGCTTGTAGGCCGCCCGCGCCGGGGTGGTCGCGCCAGAGGTGGCCAGGAACAGCACCGGCGTGCGGCCCCAGTACGTGACCAGCAGGTCCATCCGCCCGTCACCGTTGTAGTCGCCGGGCGTGCAGCCCATCGGCGCCATCGTGGCGTCCACCGGCAGCGGCGCGGGGTCCAGCGTGAACGGCGTGAACCGGTCCTGCTCGGGCGCGGTCGGCGCGTAGGTCACGACCACCTCGTCGGTACGCGTGTCGACGATGCACATCCCGTCGCCGCGGCCGTGGCCGACCAGATCGTTGAGCGCGACACCGGCGCCCACCGAGGAGATCCACGAGCGGATCTTGTAGTAGGCCGGGTTCACCTGCCGCAGCGTCTTCATGGGCTGCTGGTCGTAGCCCGGCGGGAGCGCGATCGGCTCCTCGGTGAACGAGAACTGCTTGGCCGTCGCCTCGGCACCGGCGGCGCTCACCGGGTACTCCGCGACGAATGCCAGCACGGTCGCGAGCAGCACCGCGAGCGCGGCGGGGACGAGCCGGCGAATCCGTTCTCCGACGGACATCGGAGACTCCTTTCGTTGCTTGCCGTATTCCTTTGCGCCACCGCGCCGCAGCGCTTCGGGGGCGGAATGACGGATGGCAGCCGCGAGGAGGCCCGGGGCTCCGGCGCATCCGTGTCGGCGGACTCTCTTGATCAGGGAGGGGCCGTTGAATGTCAGCCTGCTTCAGGCTGATACGGGATGCTTCTCCCAAGTTGCTCGTGCCTTATACAGGGTTCTGCCTCGGTGTACGCGAAAATTCCGTCGTGCCCGTAGCCCCGCCGACCGGCCATCTTCCAACGTGCGGTGTTCGGCCGGTGACATTCCTTCGGGCCCCGAAGCACTCCTAGACTCCGGCTCGAATGCCGGTCATCCGGACCAGACGGGGGAAAACCACGTCTTCGCGCCATCCATCGCTCCTCCCCCGCCGGTTTCCCGCCACATCCGCAGAAGGAGCACCATGACCGCCGAAGTGACGACGAGCGCTGCGCAGTCCGCGCACTGCGGTCTGCCCGACTACGACCGATTCCTGCGACTGGCCATGTCCGGGGTCGCGCGCACGCGGACCCCGGCCGCCGACTTCGAGCCCTTGTTCGAGCTGCCCGCCCCGGGGCCGGAGCTCGCCCGCTTCCTGTCCGCCGCGAGCCTGCGCTTCGCCGGCATGGGCGAGGTCCGCGGCACCCGCCTGATCCTGCTCGACCTGATGAGCCACCCCGGCACCCGGACCGTCAAGACCCTGGCCTCGCATGTCATCGTCGCGCGCGCCGTGCGGCACGTGCGCGCCACCGGTGAGCCGGTGATGATCGTGACGCCGTCCTCGGCCAACAAGGCCACCGCCCTGCGGGACGCCGTGGCGCGCGCCTACGCGCTCCAGCTCGCCGACCCCGACCAGCTGCGGATCACGACGCTGGTCCCCGACGCCTCCCGGCCCAAGCTCTGGTCCTCGGAGCTCACCGCCCGGCCCGGGCTGCTGCGCCGCAACCCGATGTGCGTGCTCGACCCGAGCCAGCCGGCCCATGTGAAGTCCGTGGCGCTCGACGCCGTCACCGCCTGCCGCGACGCGGTGTTCGCGCAGACCGGCTTCCGTCTGTGGCACACGCTCGATCTGGGCAACTACCGGTGCGCCGACGCCGTGCGGGCGTGGGCCGAGAACGTCATGGCGCCCCCGGTCCCCGGCCGCACCCGCGCCCACGCGCACGCCGTCTCCTCGGCGTTCGGGCTGCTCGGCCACGCCTACGGCGGCACGCTGCTGGAGGACGCGCCCGAGCCCGGGCAGTACTTCCTGGTCCAGCACCTCGCCACCCCGGACATGGTCCTGAGCCTGCACGGGGCCGCGATCCCGGAGTACCGCCACGATCCCGTCTCCGGGCTCTACCACCAGCAGGACGACCCCCGCTTCCCGGCGACCACGTTCGCCGTCGACGAGGACCTGGAGCCGACCTTCTACACCCGCTCCCCCGCCACCTCGCCGGAGATGAACGAGATCATCAACCGGCAGGGCGGCGGCGGCATCGTGGTCTCGCTGCACGAGTGCCTGAGCCGCTACCCCGAGGTGCGGGGCCTGCTGCTGAACGCCGGCGTGGAGCTCCCGGCCGATCCGCGCGCGCTGCGCGAGTGGTCGCTGGTGATGGCGATGACCGGTGTCCTGAACGCCCTGGACCGGGGCCTGATCAAGGCCGACGAGGTGGTCGTGCACGCCTCCGGCTCGTACACCGCCGCCGACTACACCCCGATCCCGGACGAGGCGCTGCGTCCGGTCGCCGACGCCGCCGGCCTCGCCGAGGTCATCACCGCCGCCGCCGGGGAGCCGGCGTGAACGGGCCCCTGGTCCGGCGCTGGACCGAGGCCCGGTACCAGTGGCGCAGCGGCGAGGGCTGGTGGGCCACGCTGCGCGCGCGATGTTCGAGCCTGCCGGGCCGGCGCTTCGTCCACACCGAGATGGTCGCCGGCGACGGCAGTGTCCGCGTCACCTACGCCGGGTTCCCCGAAGGCCGCACCTACGTCGTGCCCTACCTCACCGAACTCCTCGCCTCCCTCCCGGGCGAGGTGTCGGTGCGCGAGCACGCACCGGTGTCCTGGAGCTGGATCCGCGAGCGGGTCCGGCAGCCCGCCGCCGACGCCGGCCTGCTCGTCGTCGGCTGCTCCCGCGAACGGGCCCATGCGCTCCCGGCGGACCGGGCCCTGATGCTCCCGTTCCGCGTGCACATGCTGCTCGACGTCGACGAGGGGACCAAGACCCACAAGTCGGTCTCCCCCAACGAGCGCCGCCAGTTCGCCAAGATGCGCCGCGAACACGAATGGGACTGCGAGGTCGGCACCACCGAGGCCGACTTCGACTTCTTCTACCAGCGCATGCACCGCCCGACGATGGAGCTCCGGCACGGCGAGCGCGCCCGCAGCGTCGACCGCGCGATCGCCCGTCACTCCCTGTTCCACCGCGGCGTGCTGCTGTTCGTCCGCGAAGCCGGCGTGCGCGTGGCCGGCGTCCTGTGCCGGCTCGACGAAGGCGGCACGCTGCTGCGGATGCGGTTGCTCGGCGTCCTGGACGGCGACGAGACCCATTACCAGAGCGGCGCCGTGAAGGCGGTCTACTACCTGGCCGCGGAGTGGGCCGCCGACAACGGCGTGCGCCGCATCGACTTCTCCGGCGGCGACCCCTTCCCGGCGCAGGGCGTGTTCCAGTTCAAGCGCCGCTTCCGCCCCACCATCGCCCAGCCGCGCGACCACTTCGGCGGCCGCCGCGTCTACCTGCGCCTCGGCCAGGACTCCCCGGCGCTGCGGGACCTGCTCGTGCGGGCACCGCTGATGACCGTGGACGCCGCCGGCCGGCTGGTGGGCACGCACTTCGCGGACGGCGCGCGCCCGGCCCGCACCGGGGTGCGGACCGACGGGACCGGGGTGCACTCCACGCAGGTCCTCGACCTGGACGAATTCCTCGGCACGGTGAAGGAAGTCAAGGAAGGTGTGTTGAGATGACGGTCGTCGGGCTGCGGTCCCCCAGTGTGGCCGAGCGGCTGGGCCGCGCGCTGGTGGAGGCGGGGTTCGGGCCCTTCTTCGGGACGCCCTGCGGGATCCTGGCGCCGCTGTACGGGGCGCTGGAGGAGCACGCGGACCTGCTGACGATCGCCCGCGAGGACAACGCGGTCGGGGTCGCGGCGGGCGCGGCGCTGGCCGGCGGCTCGCCGGCGGTGCTGATGCAGAACTCCGGGCTCGGGCAGTCGGTCAACGCGCTGGCCTCGCTGGTGGTGCCGTACCGGGTGCCGATGCTGCTGGTGGTCAGCATGCGCGGGATCACGCCGGACCCGACGCCGGAGAACGAGGCGATGGGCCGGCTGACCGAGCCGGTGCTGGCCCAGCTCGGCATCCCCGCCCGGCGGCTTCCCCCGGATCCGGGGGCCGCCGACGCCACCGTGGCCTGGGCCGCCGCCACCGTGCGGGAGCGCCGCCGACCGGCCGCGCTGCTGATCCCGCCGCCGGCGTTCGGATGGCGGGCATGAACAAGGTCGAGGCCATCCGCACCGTGCTGGACCACGCCGCGGACGCCCCCGTCGTGTTCACCACCGGCTACGCCTGCCGCATCGCCCGCGGCATCGCCGACCGGCCGGGCCACTTCTACATGACCGGCTCGATGGGCCTGGCCTCCTCGATCGGGGCCGGGCTGGCGTTGCAGACCGGGCGGACCGCGATCGTGGTGGACGGCGACGGCAGCGTCCTGATGAACCCGGTGGGCCTGCTCACCGTCGGCGCGCTGGCCGCGCTGCCGCTGCTGCAGGTGGTGCTCGACGACGGCCGCTACGCCTCCACCGGGGGCCAGGCCGTGCCCTCGCGCCGCGTGGACCTCGGCGCGCTGGCCGGCGCCTGCGGCTACCGGTCGGTGTACGAGACCGACCGCGTCGAGGAGCTGGCCGAGCTGCTCGACGCCGCGCTGCCGCACTGCCCGGGCCCGGTGTTCGTGCGCTGCGACCTGCGCGAGCCGGACCCGCCGGTGGCGCCGCGGATCGACGCGGACCTGCCGGCGCACGCCGCGCGTTTCGCCCGGCACGTCAGCACGCTGGGGGCCGGGTGACGGGAGTCCCCTGTCCGGCTCGTGCCGTCCGCCCGACCCGCCACCCCGCTGCACCCGCCCTCACCCGCCACCTCAGCACTTTGGGAGTGCGATGACCCTGCGAACGCCGCACGCGCTGCGGCCCGGACCGGTGGGCCGGGTGCACCTGGCCGCGCTCGTGCTGTCCTTCGGCCGCGGCGCGTGGTTCACCTGCTCGGCGATGTTCTTCCTGCACTCGGCCGGGCTGACCGTCACGGAGTACGGCGTCGGCCTCACCGTCGCCGGCGCGCTCGGCATGGCCGCCGGCGGCCCGCTGGGCTACCTCGCCGACCGGGTCGGCGCGCGCGAGGTGCTCGCCGTCGTCACCACCGTGCAGGGCCTGAGCGTCGCCGGGTACATCCTGACCCGGCAGTTCTGGGCGGTCATGGCCCTGACCTGCGTGATGATCGCGTGCGACCGGGCCGCGCCGGGGATCCGGATCGCGCTGATCGCCGGGCTGACCACGCCCGAGGAACGGATCGCGGACATCTCCACGAACCGGGTGATGACGCAGGGCGGCATCGTGGTCGGCGCCGTCCTCGGCGCGTACGTGCTGGCCCTGGACAGCCGCGCCGGGTACACCGGGCTGCTGGCCGGCTACGCCGCCACCAACGTCGCGTTCGCGGTGCTCCTGCTGCGGGTGCCGCACGTGGAGTCGATGGCCGACCGCGGGGTGAGGCGGCGGTCGACGGTGCTGCGCGACCGGCCGTTCCTGGCGCTCACCGGGTTCAACGGCCTGCTGGCGCTGTGCTGGGGGATGCTGACGGTCGGCGTGCCGCTGTGGCTGACCAAGGACACGCACGCGCCGCTGTGGATGATGGGCGTGCTGATCGGCTTCAACGCGGTGATGATCGTGCTGTTCCAGAACGCCGCCAGCCGCCGCGGGGCCACCGTCCGCACCGCCGGGCGGCTGGGGCTGTGGGCCGGCGTGACGCTGGCCGTGGCCTGCGCGCTGTTCGCCGCGACGTACCACGGCTCCGGCTTCCCGGTCGTGGCGCTGCTGGCCCTGGCCGCGACCGCGCACGTGGCCGGCGAGCTGCTGTTCATGGCCAGCGGCTTCGGCATCTCGGTCGGCCTGACGCCGCCGAACGCGCACGGGGAGTACCAGGGCACGTTCGCCACCGGCCAGGCCGCCGCGCAGATGGTCGCGCCGAGCGTCATGGCGCTGGTGGTCGTGCACACCGCGACGGTCGGCTGGTTCATCCTGGCCGGGGTGTTCCTGCTCGCCGGCATCGGCACGCTGCGCACCGCCGAGTACGCGCTGCGGCGCGGGAAGGCGGCCGAGGCCGCCGCCGAGGGCTCCGAGGGCTCCGGGGACACCGGGGACGCCGAGGACACCCCGCAGCGGTACGCCCAGCCGGATCGGGCCTGACGCCGTGACCGGCATCGGCACCCTGATCCTGCCCGAACACGGCCGCCGCAGCGGGACGGCGCTCTGGCGGGACGCCGAGGAGCTGGGGTTCGACCACGCGTGGACCTACGACCACCTGACCTGGCCGGCGCTGCACGGCCGTCCCTGGTACGACGCCATGGGGACGCTGACGATGGCCGCGTTCTGCACCGAGCGACTGGTCCTCGGCACGCTGGTCGCCACCCCGAACTACCGCCACCCGGTGCTCACCGCCCGCGAGGCGCTCACGCTCGCGGAGTTGAGCGAGGGCCGGTTCGTGCTGGGGATCGGCGCCGGGGCGGCGGGCCCGGACAGCGCCGCCACGGCCGGCCCGGAACTGGCACCGGCGCAGCGCGCCACCCGGTTCGAGGAGTTCGCGGCGATCCTGGACCTGATCCGGCGCCAGACCGTCACCTCCTATCAGGGCACGCACTTCTCGGCCCACGAGGTCTGGACCTTCCGCGGCCGCGACGACCCGATACCGCTGGCGGTCGCCGGCACCGGCCCGCGCGCCATGGCGGTGGCCGCGGCGCGCGCCGACGCGTGGATCGCCTCCGGCGTCCCGGGGCAGTTCGGCGACGAGGAGGCCTTCGGCGTCCTGCGGCGCCAGCTCGGCCGGCTGCGCGCGGCGCGCGAGGCGATCGGCCGCCCGGCGGCGATGGGCGCGCTGGTCAGCCTCAGCCGGATCTTCGCCGACCCCTACGGCTCCCCGGAACGCCTGGCCGACCTCGTGGGCCGGTGCGCCGACCTGGGGTTCACGGACGCGGTGGTGGCCTGGCCGCGGGCCGAGGGCGCCTTCGCCGGCGACCGGACCGCGTTCGAGAAGGCGACGTCCCACGTCCGGGCCCTGTTCGGGCACGACGGAAGTGGCCCGTTCGCCGGCGCGCGCCGAATCTGGGGATAAGGGTTCTCATTCACCGACTCTCTGCGGGAGCGTACCGATGGCCACAGCGGGAACGGCGGCGGCGACCCGGGTCACCGCCGCGAAGTGGGCGGCGGTGCGCACCGCCCTGCTCGACGCCACCGGCCGGTTCGGCCGCCTGGTCGCGGCCGCGCCGCCGGCCGCGATGGCGACGAAGGACTGGACCGTCGCCGACACCGCCGCGCACGTGTGCGGGATCGCGAGCAACTACACGGCGATGGTGGTGGCCGACAACGCGCCGCGGCCGCTGCCGGAGGTCACGAAGCACCTGCTGAGCACGACGGTCGAGAACATCCACACCGGCCTGAACCCGACGCTGCTGCGGACGTTCCCGGAACGGGACCCGGCGCGGCTGGCGGTCCTGCTGAAGGAGGCGGTCCGGCAGATCCTGGCGCTGACCGCCGACGCCGACCCGGAGCGGCTCGTCACCTGGCTCGGCGGGTCGAAGCTGCCGCTGGCCGGCCTGCTGGCACACCTGACGAACGAGCTGATGGTGCACGGCCGGGACATCGCCGAGCGCACGCGGGTCCCGTGGTCGATCCCGGAGGAGTACGCGGCGCTGTTCTTCGAGCTCTTCCTCGTCGAGATCATCCGCAACGACGTCGGCGTGCTGCTCGACGAGGCGGGCCCGCCGCGGCCCGGCCGGATCGCGGTGGAGTTCCGGTCCGCGTTCACCGCACCGGTGACGATCGTGGTCCGGGACGGCGCGGTCTCGGTCGAGGACGCGGCCGGCCGGCCGGACGTGCGGATCCGGTTCCGCCCGGTGGGGCTGGACCTGATGCTGTTCCACCGGCTGGGCCGGATCCGCACGCTGCTGGCCGGGGCGGTGCGGGTGCGGGGACCCCGGCCGTGGCTGCTGCTTCCCTTCCTGCGGAAGGTGCGGCTGCCGTGACAAGCGCGGGGCGTCAGTTCCAGGGCGCCGTGGGGAACCAGATGTAGTTCAGCCGGTGCAGGACCTTGACGTCCCAGTAGAAGACCGTGAAGAAGCCCGCGACCAGGAACGCGGCGCCGGTCAGGATGCTGGTGCGGGTGGGGTTGACCGCCAGCCGGCGCTGGAGCCGTCCGCCGAGGCCGTAGGACAGCAGCAGGAACAGGACCGCCATCACCACGATGTTGCCGACCGACTGCAGGGTGAAGGCCATGGCGCCGTAGAGGGCGTTGTGGCTGTCGGCGGCGTGCTGGAACATCTTGCGGAACAGAGGGTAGGGACGGCCGATCAGGAAGCCGCCGACCAGCGCGCCCATGAGGATCAGGGGCGCGTTCGGGTACCGGCGCGAGACCTTCGCCAGCGGGTCCGAGACGATGCCCAGGGCCGCCAGCCCCATGACGATCATGACGCCGCCGACCAGCCCGAAGGCGATCATCGACTGCGCGGTGCGCGGCGTGATGCCGTGCCCGGCCTTCGTCGAGTACTGCGGCATCCGGGTCCCGGCGACGCCGACGAGCGCGCCGTACGCCGCCGACACCGGGATCATGCCGGCCGTCAGCCAGCCGACGGGGCGCAGCGTGTGCAGCAGCCGGGTCCGCCGGCTCTCGGCCCGGCCCACCAGCGGGCCCACGGCGCCGAACACCGCCACGTTGCACGCGGTGAAGGACCCGGCCAGCCCGGTGACGAAGGCGAACACGATGCCGGAGACGACGCCCCCGATCGGCGTCGTGCTCGCGGTGTGGCCGAGCATGGCGTCGGCGGAGGTGAAACCGATGTCCTGGTCGGCGAGCTTCGCGGACCACAGGTAGGACAGCAGGAACCCGCCGGCGGCGCCGATCAGGAAGATCAGGGCGCGGCGGCGGGGGAACCAGCCGTTGACGAACAGGGAGGTCGGGGACTTGGGGGTGAGCGGCGGCTCGGTCGTCGTGAGCGTGCTCATAAGACCTCTGATATCTCTCGCGGGGACGGGCGGGGTGCGCGCGAGATGAGTGTCCGGCGGACAGTGGCGCCCGGCCACTCCGAGAATGCTCGGTTTCGGGGTGGTGTGTCCCCGCCCCGCGGACGGGTGAATCGAAACCCGCGGCCCACCGCATCTAGAACGTAGACGGCAAGCGAGACGGCAAGCGAGACGGCGAGGAAGGCGGAGATCGTGGGGTGGACGGGTCGCGGCGACCGCGAACGACAGGATGCTGAGTTCACCGAGTACGCGCAGGCTCGCGCCGCGCGGCTGCGGGAGACCGCGTATCTGCTGTGCGGGGACTGGCACCGGGCGCAGGACTTGGTGCAGACCACGCTCTCCCGGGTCTACGTCGCCTGGCCGAAGATCGAGCGGGCCGAAGCGGTCGACGCCTATGCGCGGCGGGTCCTCACCAACGAGTTCCTCGGCTACCGGCGGCGGCGCAGCAGCTCCGAGCGGATCACGGACGAGCTGCCGGAGACCCCGGCGAGCACCGAGCAGCACGACCTGCGCCTGACCCTGCTGGAGGCGCTGGGGCGGCTCTCGCCGGGCCGGCGCGCGGTGGTGGTGCTGCGTTACTGGGAGGACCACAGCGTCGAAACCGTCGCGGAGATGCTCGGCATGAGCGCCTCCGCGGTGAAGTCGGCGAGCCTGCGCGCCCTCAGCGAACTGCGCACCATGCTCGGCGCCGAGTTCCTGGCCGACCTCGCCGCCGTCTGACAGCGGGCCCGCATCGCGGGCCCGGCCGGATCCCGAAGCCTCTCCGAAGGAGACACCACCATGCAAGCAGACGAGGAATTCCGCTCCCGGCTCCGGGAGGACCTGGCACAGCGGCCGCAGCCTCCGGTCGGCACCCTGGCCGCCGACGCGCTGCACGGCGGGCAGCGCCTGCGCCGCCGCCAGCGGACCGCGCGCGCCGTCAGCGGTGTGGCCGCGGTCGCCGTGGTCGCGGTCGGCTCGGTCACGCTGGCCGGCGCGTTCGGATCGGACGCCGGCTCGGCGGTCGGCCCGGGCGGCGGCACGCCGAACGCCGCGCCGAAGACGTTCGCGTCGAGCACCGCGCCGGTCGGACCGCCGCCGTCGGGCCCGCATTCCTCGGCGCCGGGATCGTCGGGGACCGTCCAGATCCCCTCGACCTGGACCTCCGTCCAGCCCGCGACGAAGGTGGCGAACCCGGAGTGGGTCACTCCGCGGGCGATCGTCGCCGAGATGCAGAAGCTGCTCCCGTCCGGCGCCGCGACCTCGGACTACTCGGGCGACTACGCGTACGGCGGCGGCGATCCGCGCATCATGTGGGCCGTCGACGGGAAGCTCACCGTGACGACCGCGAAGGGGCAGGCCGGCCTCCGGATCACGCTCCACAAGTACGACGGGATCCCCGCCGGCGGCACCTGCTCGGAATCGTGCGCGTCCCGCCGGCTGGCCGACGGGACCCTGGTCACCCTGCAGCACGACTGGCAGAGCCCGAAGGGCGCCTACGTCATGGTGGTCCGCCCGGACGGCATGTCGGTCCAGGCCACGACCGACGACGTCACCCGCATCAGCGACGACCAGCTGTTCGCCCTGGCCGGCGCCGGCGACTTCGGCGGCCTGAAGATGGACAAGGCCTTCGTCCAGCACGCCGAGTCGACCGTCAAGGGCGACTTCATGAACCCGCCGGCCTGACCCAGGCCTGACCGGCGCCGGCGAGGCGTCCGATCAGCGGCCGGACGGGCGGACGGCGGTTCCCCGGTGAGTCAAGCACCGGGGGACCGCCGCCTTGCCGAGCTTAGCCAGCATCAGCGCTTTAGCGCTTCCAGCGCGCGGGTCAAGCCCCTGATGTCCCTGATGACAACGTGATCTGTCGCAGTACTCTGATCCGCATGAAACGCCACCTCGCCTCCGCCCTCGCGGGCCTGGCCGTCGCCGGCGGCCTCACCCTCGCCACCACGTCCTCAGCCAGCGCGTACCCCCGGTGCGCAGCGGGCTACCAGTGCTCGTGGGTGTACTACACCGACGCCGCGCACACCACCGCGACCGGCGTCCGCGGCTTCGACTGCAACGGCAACCTGTTCAGCTGGGGCACCACGTCCGCGTACGTCATCTACGAGCAGGACACCTGCGGCGGCGGCCCTGTGAACTGATCTGCAGGAGTCTCATATTCCGCGGGCACCACGCTGACCTGTCACGACGACAGTTGATCCGTCCGGGCCCACCACGGGGGCCTGTGGGCCCGGACGGCCGAACCGTCACCTGCGACACCGAACCGAAGCACGGTTCCGGCCAGCCACCGCCGCCCCGCACCAGCAGGTCGAAAGCACCGTCCGCGGGTATCTCGGCGACGCGGCCCCGCAGGCCCTGCCAGTGGTGGAGCCCCTGGTGAGCCCCTGGTGGTGACGGCTGTGGCAACACTGGTGCCGCTGCGGCGCCGACCGGCGCCGGGCGGAGAACCTGCACCCTTCACCCCCATGTGGGAAAATAGGGATGCCGAGTGTCGTCGGCGAGCATCCCTCGAAGGAGGCGACGCAGTGAGCGGAAGCCGCAGCGCGCTCGCTGAGCTGCTGCGTTCGGCGACTCTCCGAACCGCGCCGGGTTTCCCCCGCGCGGGGACCGGCTTCTTCGTCGCACCCGGCCTGATTCTGACTTGCGCGCACATCCTCACCGAGCCCGGAGACGAGCCCCCGGACATCGTCCCGTGGGACTGGGGCGACGAGGTCCTCGACGCGAAGGTCGTCAAGGACTTCCGTCGGCATCACTCCGGGCTCGACCTCGCCGTTCTGGCGACGACGGACGTGGTCGACCATCCCGTGGTCGCGTTCGCCGAGCCGATCGAGCCCGGCGACGAGCTGTGGTCCTGCTGGTATCCCCAGGGCCAGGACGAAGATGAGGACGTCGTACGTCTCACCTACGACGGAAGCGAACTCCTTCGCACCACAGACGGTCGCGTCAGCGAGGGCTTCAGCGGCGCGCCGGTCCTCAACGCGCGGACCGGCGGGGTCTGCGGCGTGCTGAGCCCGGAACTCATCCGCGCCGAGAAGATCCTGGCCCTCGACGGGGTGAAGGGCCCGTTCGCCCCGACGCCGGACCGCGCCCCGTGGTTCCACCTCCTCGACGACGAGCAGCTGGCGGCCGGCGAGTGGCGCCATCCGCGCCGCCGCCTGCGGAAGTATCTGAAGGCCGCCCGCGACGCCGCCCGCGACCACTCGCACGCCGTCTACCTCCCCCAGCGCGTCATCCCGCGGGCCATCGGCCGCCTGCGCGCCGAATCAGGACACGGAGACGCCCAGCCGCTCGACGCCGGAAGCCTCCTGGACGGCACCCGCGAGTGCGTCGCCCTGATCGGCGGTCCGGGCACGGGCAAGTCGAGCATGCTGCGCCACCTCACCGACTCGCTCGCCACCGGCTGGCTGACCGGCGCCGGGGCCACCGGCGTGCCCGTCCTGACGCCGGCCTCGTCCCTGACGAGGGACCGATCGCTCCCCGAGGCGTTGGCGGAAGGCGTGCGGGCGGCCCTGGGGACCCGGCTGGCCGACCGGGACCTGCCGGGGCTCTTCGAGCACGAGCCCATCCCGGGCGTCCCGTGGATCGTCATGCTGGACGGGCTGGACGAGATCGCCGACCCGGAGCAGCGCGAGCACATCCGGAGCACCATCGAGTACTGGCTGTCCCATTCCTCGGACCACATCTTCCTCACCGCCGGACGACCGCCTCTGGACCCGGACTTCGTGCGATCGCTCAGCGCGCTCAGTCTTTCGGTGTTCGAGATGGAGAACTTCGCGGCGAGCCAGGTGCCGTACTTCGCCGAACACTCCTTCCGGGTGCTGGGCGTGCCCGACGCCGCGCGGGCCACGAACGACTTCCTGGCCGCGCTGTCCGCGACCAGACTGGAACGGCTGGCCGAAGTCCCGTTGATCGCGAGCATGCTCTGTGCCGTGTTCGCCGAACAGCCCGGCAAGCCCTTGCCCCGGAACAAGGCCGAGTTGTACGAAGCCGTCGCCTCACTGCCGGATATCGCGATCGATCCCGACGACGACATCGGCGAGCCGCAGCCGGAAGGGGTGGGGACGACACTGGTGCACGGTGACGTCGCCGACCTGATGCGGCTGGCCGCGCTGTACCGCGAAGGTGCCGACTTCTCTGACGAGATCCTCGCGCAGGCCGCGGCCGGCCTGGAGACGGCACTGGCCGCCGGCGCCTTCCGCTTCGACGTCGCCGAGGCCCTGGGCGGGATCGATGAGGAACGCGGATTCGCCGCGCTGCGCGACTGCGCCGCCGACGGCGGGCGGCCGGTGCCGGAGCGCGCGGCGGCGATGTGGCGGATGGGCCGCCTCAGCCCCGGCAGCGCACTGGAGGCGTTCCGTTCGATCGTTCTGGATCCGGCACAGCCCTGGCCGCTGCGGGACACGGCATACGGCGAGATGGCGCGCCTCGACACGGACAAGGCCGTCGAGGTGCTGCTCGCCTGCGTACGGGCTCCCGAGGCGGACTGCGAGACCGCGGACTGGGCCTTCGACCACTTGGCGGACCTGGACGCCGACCGCCTGGACGGCCTGCTGGCGGTGGTCGCCGAGGACGACACCCGCTCCGGGCACCTGCGCCGGCACGCCGCCGACCGGCTCAGGGCCCGGAACCACGAGGCCGGCGTCGAGGCGCTCTGCGGCATCGCCGAGGACCGGAGCGTCGACGGCCTGAACCGGTTCTGGGCCGCGGAATCGCTCTCGCCGGACGAGGACCGGAGCCCACGTGTCAGGAACCTGATTCCGGCGATCGCCTCGGATCCGGCGGTCGACGGCCCCACCCGGCTCCAGGCGGCGATCGCCCTGGCGCCGAGAGACCGGGACCTCGCGGTGGCCGCCTTCGAGGCGATCCTCGCCGACGCGTCGGCCGACCCGGCGATCCGCATCCGGGCCGGCACCGAGCTGGCCTGGTCCCACCCCGAGAGCGCCGCCGGCGGTCTCATCGCCCTCGCGTACGACCGCGCGCTGCCGCCCACGGCCCGGCTGGACGCGGCGGTCGCCCTGGGCTGGATCAACGGCTCGGTCGCCGCCGAGGCCCTGCTGGACCTGGTGCGGGACGCGACGGTGCCCGGGACGGTGCGCGCGACCGCGGCCGGCCACCTGGACTGGATCCACCGCCAGGACCTGTTCGGCGCGCTGACCGCCGTCGCCGACGACCCCCGCGTCGAAGGACCCGAGCGCACCGCCGCCGCGACCCGCCTGGCCCGGCTGAGCCCCGCCGACGCCGTGGACCCGCTCGCCGGCATCGCCGCCGACGCGACCGTCCCGAGCCCCGACCGGATAGCCGCCGCCGACGAGCTCCACGCGATCGACGAGGTCCGCGGCGCGGCGGCCTTCGCCGACCTCGTCGGCGACGCGTCGCTGCCGGAGGCCTCCCGCTTCTACTGCGCGGTCGAGTCGGGCAGCGCCGAACTGCTGGAGGCCGTGGCCGCCGACCCCGCCATCGCCGGCGAGCTCAGGGTCCGGGCGGCCTTCGAACTCAGCGGCCTCGACGTCGACCGGGGCACCGCCGCCCTCGCCGCCGTCAGCGCCGACCCGGTGGCCGACGCGACCCTCGCCGACCGCGAGCGCTCGGACCTCCGCCGCGAATGGCACCACCGCCGCGAGGCCTTCGACCGCCAGTGCGAGCGCGGCCTGGCGCTCCCGGACGACACCCCGGCCCAGGAAGTTCCGCACCACCTGCTCTCGAACCGGGTCCGCGCCGCCCTGCTGATCGGCCTCGTCGACAAGCCCCGCGCCGACACGCTGCTGCGTGACCTGCGCGAGGATCCTGATCCGGAGGTCGCGGCCCAGGCGGAGCTGGCGCTGGGGCGCGCCGCCTGAGGTGACGCGCCGGAGCGACAGCGACATCTGTCGTAAGGAGGTACGGACCCGGGTTACACCCCGCCGCGGGTCACGCCTCAGTCGCGACCGCGATCACCCACGCCAGACGGAACGCCTCCTGGTGCCAGGAGTCATACCGGCCCGAGCGGCCGCCGTGTCCGGCCTCCATCTCGGTCTTGAGCAGGAACCGGCCGCCGGTCGCGGTGGCCCGCAGACGGGCGATCCACTTCGCCGGCTCGTGGTAGCCGACCCGGGTGTCGTTGAGGCTGGTGACGGCCAGGATCGCCGGGTAGTCGACCGCTGCGACGTTCTCGTACGGGGTGTACGACTTCATGTACTGGTACACCTCCGCCGACTCGATCGGGTTGCCCCACTCCTCCCACTCCGTGACGGTCAGCGGCAGGCTCGGGTCCAGGATGGTGTTGACGGCGTCCACGAACGGGACGTCCGCGACGATCCCGCAGAAGGCCGCCGGATCCAGGTTCGCGACCGCGCCCATCAGCAGGCCGCCGGCCGAGCCGCCGCGGGCCACCAGCCGGTCCGGGGCGGTCCAGCCCTGGTCGATCAGGTGGCGCGCGCAGGCGACGAAGTCGGTGAAGGTGTTGCGCTTCGCCAGCAGCTTGCCGTCCTCGTACCACCGCCGGCCCAGCTCGCCGCCGCCGCGGATGTGCGCGATCACGTAGACGAAGCCGCGGTCCAGCAGGCTCAGCCGGGCGATGGAGAAGCCCGGGTCGACGGAGTACTCGTAGGAGCCGTACCCGTAGAGCAGACACGGGTTCGGGCTCTGCGCGGTGACGCCCTTGCGGTGGACCATCGTCATCGGCACCCGCACGCCGTCCGGCGCGGTGGCCCAGATGCGCTGCTGCACGTAGTCCGCGGGGTCGTAGCCGCCGAGGACCGGCGTCTGCTTCAACAGGAACATCTCGCCGGAGGCCGGGTCGAACTCGTAGACGCTCGGCGGAGTGACCATCGAGACGTAGGAGAAGCGGTAGCGCGCCGCCCGGAAGGAGGGATTGGCGCCCGGACGCACGGTGTGGATGTGCTCCGGCATCTCGAACTCGACGCCCTGCGCGGAGATCACCCCGTCGGTCACGGGATGCGAGGCCAGGTGCGTGAGCCCGTCGCGGCGGTAGTACACGACGACGCGGTCCGCGAACGCCTGGGCCGCGTCCAGCCGCGTGGCCTCGTCGTGTGGAATCAGAACGCTGAGCTCCTCGGGCGCGTCCAGCGACGCCGTGGCCAGCTCGAAGTTCACCTTGCCGTCGCCACTGTGCAGGATCAGCAGCCGGTCCTGCGCCGGGTCCGTGGGATGCGCCCAGTGGTCCACCCGGCACTCCACGCCCTGCCGCCGCGGGAACACCACGCGGAAGTCGCCCAGAGGATCGTCCGACGCCAGCAGCCGCACCTCGCTGGTGACGTTCGAGCCGAAGGTCAGGACCAGGTACCGCTGGCTGCGCGTGAGGTGGATCCCCACCGCGAACCGCTCGTCCGGCTCCTCGACGATCAGGACGTCCTCGGAGGCCTCGGTGCCCAGGGTGTGGCGCAGGATGCGGTCGGACCGCCAGGCGTCGTTCGTGGTGGAGTAGAACAACTGGGTGGCGTCCGCGGACCACGCTGCGGAGTAGGCGGTGTTCGGGACCTCGTCGGGGAGGTCCTGCCCGGTCGCCAGATCGCGGACCTTCAGCGTGAAGCGCTCGTTGCCCGCGAAGTCCACCGAGTAGGCCAGGAGCCCGCCGTCCGGCGAGACCTCGAAGACCCCCAACGACAGGAAGTCGTGCCCCTCCGCCAGCACGTTGCCGTCCAGCAGGACCTGCTCCCCGGGCAGCGCCGAACCGTCCTCGGACAGCGCCGGCGGGTCGTCGCCGTCCGCCGCGACCCGGCAGTGGACCGCGTACTGCCGCCCCTCCTCGGTCCGGGAGTAATACCACCAGTCGCCTTCGCGCGAGGGCACGGACAGGTCGGTCTCCTGCGTACGGCGCTTGATCTCCTGGAAGATCTCCTCCCGCAGCTCGGCCTGATCCGCGGTGGACTCGTCGGCGTAGGCGTTCTCCTCACGCAGATACGCGAGCGTCTCAGGGTCCTCACGATCTATCAGCCAGTAGTAGGGATCCTGGACGACGTCACCGTGGCGGACACGTTCGTGCGGGCGGACGGGTGCGACCGGAGGTTTCATGACGGCGAGTCTAGACAGGCAGTCGCCGACAAAGCGCGAACATTTGGACCTCCGGCATCACCGCTTGCTCCGGAACGTAGGTCAGCGTGTCCTCCCACTCGACGGCGAACCCGGCTTCCTCCAGGACCCCGCGCCACGCCTCGCGTGAATAGCCGGTGACCCGCAGCCAGTTGCCGAGGAACGGGATCGGCATGTCGTCGACGTCCGCCTCCACCATCGCCACGGCCAGCAGCCCGCCCGGCGTCAGGGTGCGGTGGAACGAGCGCAGCACGGTCCCGATCCGCGCGCGGGGCAGCATCAGCAGCGAGAAGAACGCGGTGACGGCCTCGTACCGCGCGGGGTCCTCCGGCAGGTCCGCCAGGTCCCCGAACACGAAGGCCGCTTCCGGGACGTTCGCCCGCGCCAGTTCCAGCATGACCGGCGAGAAGTCCACGCACGTCACCGCGCAGCCCGCGTCGAGCAGCCGGCGCGCGGCGGGCAGCCCGGTGCCGGCACCGGCGTCCAGGACCCGCGCACCGTCCGGCAGGTCGGCGAGCAGCCGCTCGACGCACGCGATCTGGCCTTCCTTGTGCGGGAAGGCCTCGTCGTAGCGGCCGCCGATGGCGTCGAAGCCGCCGGCCTGGGCGGCCTGGCGTCGGGCCCATGCGTCGGTTCCACCCACGAGCCGATTATCAGAGTTCTGTCGCCGTCAGGGGCGGGAACGCGGAAGGATCACCGGATCGGGGGACGCGGAGGACGCGGAGGGTGCGGTCAGACTTGCTCCGGGCTCTCGCCGGGGCCCGCGCCCGTGCCGGGGGTACCGGTACCCGTCCCGGTCCCGGTCCCGCTCCCCGGGCCGGCACCCGGGCCCGCGCCCGGCCCCGGACCCGCCCCGGCGTCCGCCGTCCGCGCGCGCCGCCCACCGGCCGGCCGCCGCCACAGCAGCGCGGCGACCACCAGCAGCACGACGCCCAACGCCAGCAGGATGATCGGCAGGTAGACGCCCAGCCAGCGGATGACGGTGGCGCCGTGCTTGGCGTCGCTGGCCGCCTTCTGCGAGCTCGCCAAGGTCAGGTGGTACGTGGTGGCGGCCACCGGCAGGAGCGGGACGGCGGCGCCGGCCGGCGGGGCGATCTCGGCGACCCGCTGCTGGTTCCGCTGCACGTCGATGACCAGGCCGGTCGACGGGTCGACCCAGAACGTGGACTCGTCCTGGAACGCGTACGCCATCGGCACCGTCTGCGGCAGCTGCGGCAGGATCTGCGCGAGCTGCGCCGCCTTGTCGGCCGGCAGCGGGGCGATCTGGCCGAGCTGCTTGAGCAGGGTCAGCGGCAGCGTCTTCGGCAGGGGCCCCAGGATCTGTTCGTCGACGATCTTCGCCGGGGCGGCCTTGGCCTGGTAGACGTACGTCGTGATGCCCTGCTTCTCCTCCTCCCGGAGGTAGGTCAGCGTGGCGGTGGTCCGCGTCTCCGGCGTCCACCCCTGATACGCCTTCTTCTCGGCGCCGAACGGCCAGCTCACGGTCAGGCCCTGCGCCGGGATCACGACCCAGTCGGAGGGGTAGCTGCTCACCGCCTCCAGCGACTGCCGGTCCACCGCGTAGTCCCACGTGGTCTGCTCGACCTTGGTCCCGGCTGCCGTCGTGACCCGCGCGTCGCTGACCAGGGCCTTGTTCCCGGAGGTCTTCTCCACGTCCACGTGCTGGTCCACCGTCATCGGCACGTTCGACTTGATCGCCGCGGCCAGATTGCCCTGCGCCAGCGCGGCCGGGTCGAGCAGCGTCTGGAACGTCCCCTCGTAGCTGCGGTCGATCGCCCGGCCGCTCGGTACCCGCGCCACCCACGTCGGCGTGACCAGCCAGGCCATCAGCGCCGCGGCGACAAGGGAGATCACGCCCACTACGGCGCACGTGATGCTGGTCTTGGTCATAAACGCCAGTTTCCATGCCAAACCACTGCCAAGGCCACTGAACGGCGCTAACGGGTGAATCCGAGCACGACGGCACCGCGCCCGCTTGTTCTTGAATGGCTATTCAACTATGGTGGTGCCATGCCCCGACCCCGCGAGTTCGAACCCGACACCGTCGTCGACGCGGCGATGCACAAGTTCTGGGAGAGCGGCTACCGGGCCACCTCCATCGAGGACCTGGTGAAGGCCACCGGCGTCAAACCCGGCAGCATCTACAGCGCCTTCCCGGGCGGCAAGCACACGCTGTTCCTCAAGTCGCTGGAACGGTATTCGCGGCTCGTCGTCCCGCAGAAGCTCGGGGAACTGGAAGGACCGCACGCCTCGCTGGCCGAGGTGCGCGCGTACTTCGACGGACTGGTCGCCGACCTGCTGACCCCCGAGGGCCGGCAGGGCTGCCTGTTGGTCAACACCGCGATCGAGAACGCCGCCGAAGACGACGAGGCGGCCGCCGTCGTCCGCGGGCACCTGGCCCGCCTCGAACGGAACATGACCGCGGCACTGGACAACGCGCGGCGGCGGGGCGAGGTCCGCGGGGACCTGGACCCGGCGACCGCGGCGCGCGTGCTGGTCGCGACGTGCCAGGGCTTGATGGTCGTGGGCAAGGCCCATCCGGACGAAGGGGTGCTGCGGGCGATCGTCGACGGCGCGTTCGCGAACCTCGCCTGACCGGGAGCCCGCCCTTACCTCCGAGCCGCACCACCTCCGCACCACCTCCGCACCACCTCCGCACCACCTCCGCACCACCTCCGCACCACCTA
>NZ_BAAAQM010000059.1:0-13338 GCF_039531675.1 Catenulispora subtropica | reverse complement strand
CCACTCCGCACCACCTCCGCACCACCTCCGCACCACCTCCGCACCACCTCCGCACCACCTACGCACCATCGCTGCACCATCTCTGCACCACCCGGACGCCCGCCGCGGGCGTCCGTCAGGCCGCCGGCCCCCGCCGGCGGCTCTTCTCGGGCTCAATACTTGAGCACCTATTCAAGAATGGAGTGACCCCTGCCATGCAGGCCATCACCATCTCCCGTCCCGGCGGTCCCGAGGTCCTCACCGTCGCCGAGCTCCCGGATCCGGTCCCCGCGGCCGGAGAGGTGCTCATCAGGGTCCGGGCTTCCGGCCTGAACCACGCCGACGCCTACATGCGCTCCGGCGCCTGGGGCCAGGTCGCCGACGTCCCCGGCATCGAGGCCGCCGGCGTCGTCGAAGCCGACCCCTCCGGCACCCTGGCCCCGGGCACGTCCGTCGTGGCGATCCTCGGCGGTATGGGCCGTACCAGGAACGGCTCCTACGCCGAGCTGGTCGCGGTACCGGCGGCCAACGTCGTCCCGATCACGACCGACCTGCCCTGGACCACCGTGGCGGCCCTCCCCGAGGTGTACGCGACCGCGTGGAGCGCGCTGACCGGCAACCTCCGGGTGCGCGCGGGCCAGACCGTGCTCGTCCGCGGCGCGACCTCCGCCCTCGGCCAGGCCGTCGTGGACCTCGCAGCCGACCTCGGCGCCACCGTCGTCGCGACCACCCGGAACCCCGAGCGCGCCGCGCTTCTCAAGGAGCTGGGCGCGGACACCGTCCTGATCGACGACGGCGCGCTCGCGACGCAGGTCCGCGACCGCGGCCTCCGCGTCGACGCCCTGGCCGACCTGATCGGGAACAGCGTCCTGCGGGACTCCCTGGCCTGCGCGGCGTCGCGCGGCCGCGTCTGCCAGCTCGGCTTCCTCGGCGGGCTGGCGCCGGTGGCCGACTTCAACCCGCTGACCGACCTGCCGACCGGCGTCCAGTTCAGCTTCTTCGGAAGCGCCTTCGTCCTGGGCACGCCGGACTATCCGCTCGGCGCCGTCCCGCTGCAGGAGATCTTCGCCAAGGTGCGGTCCGGCGGTCTGCGCGTCCGGCCGCCGCGCGTCTTCGGCTTCGAAGACGTCGTCGAGGCGCACCGGGTGATGGAGTCCGGCACGGCCGGCGGGAAGATGGTGATCGAGATCAGCTGACGAGGCGGCGTCCTGATGACCGACGCCTGACACATCGTGTGCAACATCTCCCATGCCTGTGGCGTCGTCAGGCATGGAGGTGTTGCATCGACGCCTCCACCTTGAAGGAGGCAAATCAATGAGCTCTGCGAAAAGACTGGCGACCGCGCTGCTGGCCACCGCGGCGTTCGCCGTGACGTCTGTCGGCGGTGCGCAGGCGGCCGACACCTGGCGGCAGGACCCGGCTCCGGTCGCGTCGGGCAACGTCCTGGCCCTCACCCGGATCGACCAGCACACCACCTGGGCCGCGGGCTTCCAGCTGACGACCGACGGCAAGTCCTCGATCCTGAACCCGATGCTGCTGGCGCGCGACGACCGCGCCGGGACCGGGTGGAAGCGGATCGCCACGCCCGCCGACGGTGTGGCGAGCCGGATCAACGCCCTGTCCGCCGACGGCGCCCGCGACGTGTGGCTGGTCGGCGACAACGACGCCGACGCCCACGGGCCGATCCTCACCGAGCACTGGGACGGCAAGAGCTGGCGCACCGTCGACGCCCCGGTCCCGGCCGGCACGCTGTCCGCCGGCTTCCTCGGCGTCGCCGCTGTGAGCCCGCGCGACGCGTGGGCCGTCGGCTGGACCCAGCGCATGCGCGGCGACGAGTCCTACGACACCGGCCTGCTCGAACACTGGGACGGCCAGGCCTGGCGGCAGGTCAAGCTCCCGGCCGGCATCCCCGACGCGGAGCTGTACAGCATCACCGCCACCGGGCCCCGCGACATCTGGGCCTCAGGCGTCATGGCCGACGGCACCGACCAACCGGTCGTGCTGCACTACGACGGCCGGACGTGGACCCGCCCGACCGTGCCCGGCACCGGCCTGTACGGCGAGTTCAACACCATCGTCGCCGCCGGCCCGAACGACGTGTGGGCCGCCGGCCGCACGCTGCTCGACGACAAGGACCGCGGCCACCCGCTGGTCGCGCACTACGACGGCCACAGCTGGAAGACCGTCCCGGCCCCGGGCACCGGCGTGGTCTTCGCCGCCGCGCCGACCCCCGGAGGCGTCGCGGTCGTCGGCTACGACAAGAACACCGGCCAGCCCTACGGCGAACAGCTGGACGGCCGGGGTTGGCACTCCCTGAGCCTGCCCACCGTCGGCATCGACTCCACGCCCTACTCGATGACCGCGACGGCGCACGGCCTCGTCGTCGGCGGCGCCTACAACGCCGACGAGACCAGTCCGTTCCAGCCGCTGCTGCTCACCGCGAACGGCTGATCCGCACGCGGGCGCGCTGATCCGAACGCCGGCCGGCCACTCTGCGGCCTCCTGCAACGGCACCCCGTTGCGGGAGGCCGGACTCTTGCCACCCGGCTGTCCGGCAGGACGTCAGCGTTTGCGACCGCTGTCGTGGGCGCATCCCGCGCGGCAGGCAGGTGACGCACCCTTGGCGCCCTTGGCCCACCGGGCGAAGACGTCGGCCTCGACGGCGAGATTGCGCAGCAGCACCGCTCCGGGCCGGTCGGCGACGCCGCCGGGGTAGAGCGGGTTGGCCAGCTGCTCCAGCGCCGCGGCGATGTCCTTCCGGGAGGTCCGGGCTTGGCGGAGGGCTCGGACCTGGCAACCGTCGCCGAGCTCTGCGACATACTCGGTGACGTGCCACGGCAGCATCGGCCGGCCGCTGAGATAGTCGGGAAGAGGCGGGTCGGGGTTCGCCGTCAGCCCCGCAGCGGTCTTCGGCATCATCAGATAGCGGACACCGTCGTCGTCGGTGGCGACCGGGGTGTCGTGGCCGGTCAGGACGACCGGTTTCGACGGGCGGGCTATGGCGATGCGGACGAAGCCGCGGCCGGAGGCTCCCAGCCAGTCCAGGAGGTGGCCGGGGTTGAAGGACATCGAGAAGGGCGGACCGTCGTAGAGGGCCGGCACGGACTCCGAGCCGTGGGCCGCGTCGCCGCCGCCGGTCGCGACGACCACCTCCCCGGGGGCGAAGGCCAGCTCGACCGGGGCGGTCCCGTCGGCGACCAGGGTGATCAGCTCGGTGGCCGCCTTCAGCGGGGCGGTCTCCACGACGACGCCGAGCGGGTAGTCGGGCGCGAACAGCGTCCGGAACTTCACGAACTCGCCGACCAGCAAGCGGGCGGTGCACGATTCGGCGCCGTGGGCGAATCCGACGACGCCGACGGTCTCGGCGCTGCCGTTCCCGATCCGCGTCCTGCCGGTCGCGGCCTTCCACCGCGCCGCGATCGTCTTCAGGATGGAGGCGGGAACCAGGATCGGGGCGTGCTCGGCCTCGGGATCGTCGGGGAACCACGGGATCTCGGCGACGGTGAGCCGGTAGCGGTCGGTGGCGGCCAGCGTCAGGGTGTCCGGACCGAACTCCAACCGCACGCCGGCCAGCATCGACATCGGGCCCGGCCCGCTGGCCAGGAGCACCTTGCGCACCGCGCCGAGGAACTGCTGCACGAACACGGTGCCGCCGGGCTTCGGCAGGTCCGGCAGCGCGGGGTACTTCGCGATCGGCAGGGTGCCGAGCTCGAACCGGGACGGCCCCGGCTCCACGATCGCCTTCGCCCCGGCCGTCGAGATCCGGACCGACTCGCCCCGCGACTTCTTCAGCAGATCGTGCAGCCGCTTGCCTTCCAGCAGCACCGTTCCGGCGCTGAGAACCGAGGCGTCCATCCGGATCCGCGTGGACACGTCGTAGTCGAAGCTTGAGACGACCAGCTCACGGTCGGCGGCGTCCAAGCGCACCCCGGCCAACACCGGGGAGGCCGGCCGGGCGGGCAGCGCGGACGTGGCCGCGACCAGTGCCGCCAGCAGTGCCGTCCGGTCGCACTCCAGGTGCAGATCCGGTATCGGCGCGGCGGCCTTGGCCTTCGTTCGGTTCACGCAGTGCCCCTCCATGGATTCGGTCCGACGGCCGCCCCCCGACCGACGACGAGCCATCGTAGGCGTCTCCACTGTCTGATTCGGCATCGCGGAGGCCGGCGTCGCTTGTGTCACGATCGCTGAAACGGATAAAACCTGTGGATGGGGCGGAGAGACGAGGCGGCGAAGGCGATCCCGAAGCCTGCGAAGGCGGCGGGGCGGGAGCCGGCACAGCCCGAGCGGCGGTCGGCGCGAGGCTGGATGTCAGTGCTCAAACACGCTGGGGCGGCGTCCCGCGAGGACGAGTTGCTGGACCGTGCCGCCGCGCTGACCTACTACGGTTTCCTGGCGGTGTTCCCGACGCTGCTGCTGGCCGTGTCCGTCCTCGGCCTCATCAGCTCCTCGGCCGCCAACACGGTCTTGGACAACGTGCAGAAGCTCGCCCCGGGCTCGCTGCGCGACGTCCTCCGCACCGCCATCACGCAGGTCCGGGCCGGCCGCAACACCGGCGGGACGCTGGCGATCGCGGGTGTGGCGGGAGCCTTGTGGTCGGCGTCGGGCTACGTCGGGGCGTTCATCAGGGCGTCGAACGTGGTGTACGACGCCCGCGAGAAGCGGCCCGTGTGGAAGACCACACCGCTGCGCATAGGGCTGACGCTGCTCATGATGGTGACCTCCACGATCAGCGTCGTGATCGTGGTCTTCACCGGCCCGTTGGCCGAACGCACCGCCGAGATCATAGGCCTGGGCCACACCGCCCTCACCGTGTGGTCGATCCTGAAGTGGCCGATCCTCGTCCTCCTGGTGGCCGCCATGATCGTCCTCCTCTTCTGGGCCGCACCCAGCATCCGAGGCCGCCGCTTCCACTGGATCTCACCAGGCAGCGCCCTGGCGGTCATCCTCTGGCTGATCCTGTCCGGCGTCTTCGCCGCGTACATCGCGAACTTCGCCTCGTACAACAAGACCTACGGCACAGTCGCCGGCGTGATCGTCTTCCTCCTCTGGCTGTGGCTCTCGAACCTGGCGATCCTCCTCGGCCTGGAGTTCGACGCCCAGCTGGCCCGTGAGCACCTGAGCAAAGGCGACGGCAGCTGACCGGCGAAGCGCGGTCTGGGCGCCTACCGATCGCTTCGCCACTCATGCTGCTACGGTCCCCTGGTATCAGCACTCGCCCTGACTAGCCCGGGACTTCCATGACGAATCTAGGCTCCGACGTCCACGAGATCGACACCCTCATGTCCGGCCACACCGGCATCACCGCCGGCTACGCCATCCTCGGCGAGCATCCGGCGCTGATCGAGACGGGCACCGGCAAGTCCGCGCCGGTGGTGCGCGACGCGCTGGCCGCGCTCGGGGTGGGACCCGGCGACCTGCGGACGATCGTCGTGACGCACATCCACCTGGACCACGCCGGCGGAGTGGGCGACCTGGCGGCGATGTTCCCGAACGCGGAGATCGTGGTCCACGCCTCCGGCGCGCGGCACCTGGTCGACCCGTCCCGGCTGATGGCGAGCGCCCGGCGGGTGTTCGGATCACTGATGGACGACGTGTTCGGCCCGCTGCTGCCCACCGAGGCGCACCGGGTCCGGGCGGTGGAGGAGATCGGCGCGATCGACCTGGGCGGCGGCCGCCGCCTGGAGACCCACCACACCCCCGGACACGCCCGCCACCACGTGGGCCTCATCGACTCCCTGACCGGCGACCTGTACGTCGGCGACGCCGCGGGCCTCTACATCCCCAGCGACGATCCGGACCAGCCCGGCGACGTGCGCCCCGGCACACCCCCACCGGACTTCGACCTGGAGCTGGCCCTGAACTCCCTGGAGAAGTTCCGCACCCTGCGCCCGACCCGCCTGCTCTTCAGCCACTACGGCCCAGTCCGCGACGTCGCCGACACCCTCGACCGCGCCGAGGAAGAGGTCCGGCTGTGGGTGGAACTGGTCCGCGACGCCCGCACCAGCCGCCTGGACCTGGACCACGCCATCGAGATGGTCCGCGAGAAGACCGCCGCACGGTATCCGGTCGAACAGGCGAACGCCGAGACGCAGACGAAGTTCGAGGAGCTGTCGTCGTACGCGTCGAACATCGTCGGGATCAACATGTACCTGAACAAGCAGGACGGGTGGGAGCATCCGATGGCGGACGCGGCGAGCGCCGGCTGACGACCGGCTTCACGACTCCGGCTTCACGACCCCGGCTCCAGCAGCCCACCGATCGCCTGAACGACGTCCCCGGCCCGCGCGTCCGCCGGCACCGGGTCCGTCCACCCCCGCGCGTCCGCCGACGCGTCGATCCACACCGTCCGGAGTCCGGCCGCGGCCCCGCCACCGACGTCGGCGATCGGATTGTCCCCGACCATCCAGCCCCCGTCCGCCAGCGCGCACCCGGCGCCCTCGGCCGCGACCCGGAAGATCTCCGCGTCCGGCTTCCGCACCCCGAGCGCTCCGGACACCGCCACCGCGTCGACCAAGCGGTCCAGGCCGGTCCGCTCGATCTTCCCCAGCTGGTTGTCCGCCTCGCCGTTGGTGACGATCCCCAGGCGCCACCCGGCCTTCCGCAGTGCGACGAGCCCGTCGCGCACCTCGTCCCGCAGTGCCACGAACTCCGGCATCCGTCGCCTATAGAGCGCCCACAATTCCTCCACAGGTTCGGCCAGCCCGAACCGCTCCCGCACCACCGCGAAGTAGGCGTCCCGGCGCTGGTACGGGCCCCACGCCTCCACCAGCCATTCCTCGGCTCCCGCGGGCAGGTCTCGCGCCCGCGCGAAGTCCCGTGCGAAGCGCCGGAAGGCCGGTGCCAGCGCGATGAGCGTGTCGTCCAGATCGAACAATGCCAGCCGCCCCATGGCCTCGATCGTAGCCGTCGCTACCCTGGTGGCAGGTTGATCATCCGATGAAGCGCCAGGGGAGGCCGCCGTGACAGAGACCGCGAGCGCAGTGACCACCGAGTCCACCGAACCCACCGGTGAAACCATCACCGAACCCAGCACCGAGATCACCACCGCGGCCGAGCTCCGCGCCCTGCTCGGCGAGCCGATGGAGCGCGCCGTCACCAAGGAGCGCACCCGTCTGCTCCCCATCGACCTCCAGTGGCTGGCCGCCTCCCCCTTCTGCCTGATCGCCACCTCGGACGCCGACGGAAACTGCGACGTCTCCCCCAAGGGCGACCCCGCCGGCTTCGTCAAGGTCCTGTCCGACAGCCGGGTGGCCATCCCCGAGCGCCCCGGCAACCGCCGCGCGGACGGCTATCTCAACATCCTGAGCAACCCGCACGTCGGTCTGATCTCCGTCGTCCCCGGCCGTTCGGAGTCGCTGCGCGTCAACGGCCGCGCCAAGCTGGTCCGGGACGCCCCCTACTTCGACGACATGGTCGTCAAGGGCCACCGCCCGATCCTGGCGATCGAGGTCGACATCGAGCAGATCTTCTTCCACTGCGCGAAGTCCTTCATGCGCTCCAAGCTCTGGAAGCCGGAGACGTGGGAGCCCGAGCAGCTGCCGCACCACGCGGTCATCGTGAAGTCCGTCCAGGAGACCCGCGAGTCGCTGGAGGAGCTGATCGAGTACTACGGCGCCGGCTACGAACAGAAGCTCTACGGCGCGGTGAAATAGCGCGCCAGGCAGCACTTTCGGCTAGCGTCGGACCATGCCGCTCTCCTTCCAGGTCGTCGTCGACTGCGCCGATCCACACACCCTGGCCGACTGGTGGGCCGAGACCCTGGGCTGGGACGTGGAGCCCTCGAACGAGGACTTCATCCGCAAGATGATCGCCGAGGGCCACGCCGACGAGGCCGACACCAAGACCCACAACGGCGTCCTGGTGTGGCGGGACGGCGCCGCGGTCGTGCACCCCGACGGCAGGACCGCCGGCCCCGGCGCCCGCATCCTCTTCCAGAAGGTCCCCGAGCCGAAGACGGTCAAGAACCGGGTCCACCTGGACCTCGACGTGGGCCAGGACCACGTCGAGGCTGAGCTGGAGCGTCTCACGGCCCGCGGCGCGACGTTCCTGCACCGCGGCCAGGAGGGCCCGTCGAACTGGGTCACGATCACCGACCCCGAAGGCAACGAGCTGTGCCTGCACTGAGCTGACCGGAGCCGGCAGCCTCGAACCGGCTCGGGCCAGCCTGAGTCGCCCTCAGCAGACCCGCAGCAGACCCGCAGCGGCGTAAAGTCGTTTCATGACTTCCGCCGACGCCGCCGCCCCGGTCCGCGTGGACAGCTGGATCTGGTCGGTCCGTCTGACCAAGTCCCGCTCCATGGCGGCCGACGCCTGCCGCGGCGGCCACGTGAAGGTCAACAACGAGAGCGTGAAGCCCTCCCACCTGGTCCGGGTCGGCGACGAGGTGCGGGTCCGCCAGGATCAGCGCGAGCGCGTGGTGGTCGTCAGCAAGCTGATCAGCAAGCGGGTCAGCGCGCCGGCGGCCGCCGAATGCTACGTCGACAACAGCCCGCCGCCCCCGCCCCGCGAGCTGTTCGCCCCGCTCGCCGTCCGGGAGCGCGGCGCGGGACGGCCCACCAAGCGCGAGCGCCGGGACATGGACCGGCTCCGGGGCCGCTGACCCCCCGCTGGCACTTCCGCGCCGCGAAACCACCGTGGCCGCGCGAATCGCTGCATCATCCCGTCGGCCGGCGGCTCAGCGTCCGCCGCTACTTCTTCCGGCCGTACCGCGCCATGGCGTACTTCTTCAAGATCGTCATGGTCTTCGGGTTCCGCGCGAACGTCGTCGGCTCGAACGGCGTCGACCACCGCCGCCGGGTGATCGCCTTCGGCCGCGTGAACTCGCGCAGCCCGTCCGCGCCGTGGATGCGCCCGAAGCCGGACTCCCCGACCCCGCCGAACGGCAGACCCGGCACGCCGGCGAAGGCGATGACCGCGTTCACCGACGTCATCCCGCTGCGCAGGCGGCGGGCGACGGTCATGGCGCCGCGCCGGCCGTAGACCGACGAGCCGAGACCGTAGGCGGTGGCGTTGGCCAGCGTGACGGCCTCCTCCACGTCCTTGACGCCCTTGACGGTGATCGTCGGGCCGAAGGTCTCCTCGCGGACCGCGCTGGACTCCTCGGGCACGTCCAGCAGCACCGTCGGCTCGACATACGGAGCCCGCACCGACCCGGCACCGCCGACGACCGCGGTGGCGCCCTTGGCCAGCGCGTCGTCGATGTGGCGGCGGACCACGTCGACCTGCGAAGGCATGGTCATCGGCCCGTAGGCGGCCCCCGGACCGTCCCCCGGCTTGAGCGCCAGCTTCTGGATCTGCGCGGACAGCTCGGCGACGAACTCGTCCTTCACCGTGTCCACCACGTAGACGCGCTCGATGCCGACACACGTCTGACCGGCGTTCGACATCGCGCCCCACAAGGCGGCGTCGGCGGCCTGGCCCAGGTCGGCGTCGGCGGCCACGATCATGGCGTCCTTGCCGCCGCACTCCATCAGCACCGGCGTCAGCGACGGCGCGCAGGCGGCCATCACCTTCCGCCCGGTCCGCGCGCTCCCGGTGAAGGCGATCTTGTCCACACCGGACTCGCACAGCGCCGCCCCGGTCGGTCCGGTCCCGGTGACCAGCCGCAGCACCTGATGCGGCGCGTCCGGGTCGGCCTGCGCGAAGGCGTCGACGATCCACTCGCCGATCGCGGTGGTGTACTCCGAGGGCTTGAACACCACGGCGTTGCCGGCGGCCAGCGCGTAGGCGATCGAACCGATCGGGGTGAAGACGGGGTAGTTCCACGGGCCGATGACGCCCACCACACCCAGCGGCTGGTACTCCAGGCTGGCCGCGTGGTTGGCCATCAGCAGACCGGTGCCGACGCGCCGCGGGCGCAGCACCTTCCGGGCGTGACCGGCGGCCCAGCCGATGTGCTCGATGGCCAGGAACACCTCCAGGAAGGCGTCGTCGCGCGGCTTGCCGTTCTCCCGGTGCACCAGCTCGCACAGCTCTTCGTGGCCGCGCGTGATGACTCCGGCCCACTTGCGCAGCCGCTGCTCCCGCTCGGCCCACGTCAGCGCGGACCACCAGGCGGCGGCCTGCCGCGCCTCGTCCACGACGGCGCGAACCCGCTCGGCGGTCATCTGGGGGAAGGTGGCGACCTCGCCGCCGCCGGCGGGGTCGTAGGAGACGAAACTGGGGGCGTCCGGTTCGAGGACGCCGACAGCCGCGCCGTTGGCTGAACCCTGATCGCTCATGGCTGACTGCCTCTTCCGTACTGAGGAGGGAGTGGATGGTGGTCGGGGACGGGACTGGACGGAACGCGTGCGCGGAGGGTGTCCGCCCGATCGCTACCGCCGGGTAACGTCGGTGATTCCGATCCTTCACCTGGAAACGGCCGGGGGCAATAGGCAGTCACGCATTCGGGCCGTTCAGGGCGCGGAGAAGGGTGCGGAAACGCCGAACCGCCCGGCACGCGGTCTGATGACCGGCGACGGGCGGCTGGGGTGATCGGTGATCGGCTATCGATGATCGCTGATCAGCGATCGGGTGGCGCGGGTCAGTCCTCGACGGACTTGCGCTTCCGGTCGGAGACTTCGCGGTCTTCTTCGTCTTCGGAAGCGGGGCCGGCGTCGGCGTCGGCGTCGGCGTCGTCTTGGGCGCTCAGGTCGTCGTTCTCGCCCTCGCCCTCGCCCTCGAAGTCGTCCTCGTCGTCGTCGTCCTCGTCCTCGAAGTCGTCCTCATCCTCGTCGTCGAACTCGTCGTCCTCGACTTCTTCGACTTCTTCGTCCTCGTCCTCGTCCTCGAAGTCGCCGTCGACGTCCTGGAGGTCCTCGCCGTCCGCGTCCTCGGCGCCGTCCTCCGCGTCGAGCTCGTCCTCGTACTCATCGAAGGCGATGCCATCGAGGTCGTCGACGCGCTCGGCGGCGTCGGTGAGACCCTCGGTGTCGGCGTCGGCGGCCCGCATGAACCACTCCCGCGCCTCGTCCTGCCGGTCGGCCGCGAGCAGCGCCTCGGCATAGGCGTAGCGCAGACGCGCGGTCCACGGCTGCACCTTGGCCGGCGTCAGATCCGCACCCTGCAGCTGCACGACGGCGGCATCCGGCTGCTCCATGTCCAACCGCGCCCCGGCTGCGACCATCCGCAGCTCGATCTGGGTCTCCTTGTCGAGCGTCTTGGCCTCCGGCGCCGCCGCCATCGCCAAAGCCCGCTCCGGCCGCCCCAGGCCCCGCTCGCAGTCGGCCATCACAGCCCAGTGGTCATTGGTCCCGGTGATCCGCCGCACCGTCCGCAGATCCGCCAGCGCCTCCGAGTACCGCCCGGTGAGATAGGCGGCCAACCCGGCGGCCTCCCGCGTCGAGGCCAACCGCGGCGCCATCTTCATAGCGGTCCGGGCATGCCGATAAGCCAGCTCCGGATCCTCATCGAGATTCCGCCCGGCCATCACCAGATGCCCGGCGATCACCGCGGCCTTGGACCGCAGCAACTGCGCCAGCTCGTCCTGGATGTCCTTGTCGAGCTGGTCGATCGTGGCATCCGCCTCGATCACCAGCTCCTCCTCACGCTCCTGCTCCTCGACGAGCGCACCGCCACCCTCACGGCTGTCGAACCCGCCACGGTCCTCCCGGGGCCCGAAGCCCTGGTCGTCCCGCGAACCGGGACCACGCTCATCCCGCGCGCCGGACCGGCGGTCGACGAACTCCGAGCGCTCGCCGTACCCGCGCGCACCCCCGTCGCCGAAGCCCCGCGAGTCCCGGTCACGCGTCCCGGCACCACCACGGCTGGGTCCACGCCCATCACGGCCATCACGCCCGGCGAAGCCTTCCCGGTCACCGAACCCACGGCCGCCGGGTCCACGGGAGTCCCGATCGCTCGGCCCACGGCCGTCGCGTGCCCCCGAACGTTCGCCGTAGCGCGAACCACCACGCTCCGCATCGCGGTCGAACCCACGCGCCCGCTCGCCGTACCCGCCGCGCGCGTCGGAACCACGGCCGCCGAAGCCGCGCGAGTCCGAGCCACGGTCGGCGTAGCCACGCGAATCGCGGTCGCCGAACCCACGGCTGTCGCGGCCGCCGGAGCCTCCGCGGTCGCCGTAGCCTCGCGAGTCACGATCGCGGAACCCGCCAGAGTCCCGGTCGCCGTAACCACGGCCGTCACGCCCGCCAGAACCGGGCCGGTCGCCGAAGCCACGGCCGTCGCGCCCGCCGGGCCGGTCGCCGAAGCTGCGGGAGCCGCCACCACGCGAGTCCGAACCGCGGTCGCCGTAGCCCCGCGACTCCGAACCGCCGCGGTCACCGTAGCCGCCGCGCGAGTCCCGGTCGCCGTAGCCGCGGCCGTCGCGCCCACCGCCACCGGGCCGGTCGCCATAACCGCGCGAGCCGCCACCACGCGAATCCGAACCACGTTCACCGAAGCCACGGCCATCGCGCCCGCCGGAACCGCCACGCTCGCCGAACCCACGCGAGTCCCGGTCGCCGTACCCGCGGCCATCGCGACCGCCAGAACCGGCACGGTCCCCGTAGCCGCGACCGTCACGCCCACCAGAGCCACCACGGTCGCCGAAACCACGGGAATCCCGGTCGCCGTACCCGCGGCCATCGCGACCGCCAGAACCGGCACGGTCCCCGTAGCCGCGACCGTCACGCCCGCCGGAACCAGGCCGGTCGCCATAACCACGCGAGCCGGCACGCGAGTCCGAACCACGCTCGCCGAAGCCGCGGCTGTCCCGCGCACCGTATCCGCCCCGATCAGAGCCACGGCCATCACGCCCACCGGCACCCGGCCGGTCGCCATAGCCACGGCCGTCACGCCCGCCGCCGTCACGTCCGCCGCCGCCCGGCCGGTCGCCGTACCCGCGGCCGTCACGACCACCCGAGCCCGCGCGGTCGCCATACCCGGATCCGCGACCGCCTTCGCCACGTCCGCCGGCGCCGCCACGACCGCCCGAGTAGCCGCCGCCCTGCCGGTCGCCGTAGCCACCACGCGAGTCACGGCCGCCGGAGTCGCGGCCGTCGCGCGAACCGTAGCCGCCACCGCGGCCGTCGCGGGAGCCGGACCTGTCACCGTAGCCGCCGCGGTTGTCGCGGTCGCGGTCGCCATACCCGCCGCGGTTGTCGCGACCGCCCTGGGGACGGCCGTCGTGGGAACGGCGGTTGTCGCCGCCGCCCGGGGACTGGCCCCGGTCCCGGTCCCGGTCGGAGCGGCCCGGGCGACGGTCCGAAGAGGGTGACATGTGATGCGCTCCTGTTCCTGTTATGAGTCGGGGTCCATCCTCCCGCAATCGAGAAGAAAGGGCCAAACGCAGCGAAGCCCCCTCCGGTCATCCCGGAGGGGGCTTCGTCGAAATTTAGTCCGGCCGCGTCCTACTCTCCCACCAGGTCCCCCTGGCAGTACCAT
>NZ_BAAAQM010000058.1:0-68335 GCF_039531675.1 Catenulispora subtropica | reverse complement strand
GCGAGGTCGCGGACCCGCTGCTGCGCGACCAGCTGGGCCTGGGCGGCGGCGCGCACCGCCGCGGTGGTGTATTTGGGGCTACCCGACACCGTGTCCGTCCTCTCCGTTCGGGGTGGGGACCGCCACGGCGAGCGGGGTCCGGGCCCCGGCCATGGCGTCCTCGAAGGTCTCCCGGAAGCCGGGCACCGGCGGCACGCCGACCCAGGCCAGCGTGTCGTCGGCGACGTGGAACTCCAGGCCGGCCGAGCGGTCCTCGGCGGGCGGGGCGTGGCGCCCGGTGAGGAACCGCAGGCGCTGGTTCGCCGAGCCGCGCCAGAGCAGGTCGGCGTGCCGGGCCGCGACGTAGGGGCCGTCGACCAGCAGGTCCAGCTCGGCGAGCAGGGCCCGCTGGCCGTCGGTCCCGTGCCGCCGCAGGTGCTCCAGGGTGAAGCCGGTGTAGGACATGACCGACCAGTCCCGGTCCCGGCGCAGCGCGCGGACCAGCGCGGCCAGCGGGCCGGCCTGCGCCATCGGCTCCCCTCCGGACAGGGTCAGGCCCCTGACGTCGGCCGACAGCGCGTTCAACTCGGCGGCCAGGTCCGCGACCGTACGCCGCACCCCGCCCTCGAACGGCAGGTCCTCGGGCGCCACGCAGCCCGCGCAGCGCAGCGGGCAGCCGTGGACCCAGACCACGGCGCGCACGCCGGGCCCGAGCACCGTCGTGCGGTGCGCGACGCGGCTGATCACCAGCTCGGCCTGCTCGGCGTCCATGGGTCCGTGCCCCCTTCCGTGATCGCCCGGGATCCGGGTCCGCGGCCGGGTCCGGGTCCGCGGCCGCTCGTCAGTCAGTCATTGACGGACCGCCCCCGCCGCTGTCCGTCAGATGCCTGATGAACGCCTGACCGACACCGGCGACGGGAGTCCTGGATGACGACGGAGTCCGACGTCTTGGCGATCGTCAAGGCGTTCGTCGGCGAAGCGGACCTCGACGAGGCGATCGAGCGTGTGCACCGGCTGGACGACGAGCCCCGGGTGCGGGCGTGGCTGGCCGCGGGGCTGATCAGCACCCTGTCCCGGCACCGGCCCGGGAACACCGTCGTGGCCTGGACCGAGCGCGCCGTCGTCCTCGACGGCCTGCTGAAGCTGGCCGACTCCGACGTGCTGCCGGACGACCAGCGGCGCGCGCTGCGGGCGGCGGTCGGCGGGATGAACGTGATGCGCGCGGCGGCCGAGGGCAGCCTGACGGATCCGGTGCAGGCGCTCGACGACCTGCGGAAGGCGCACGGCGAGGCCCCCGACCACCCCGGGGCGGTGCTGATGACCGAGCTCGCCCGGCAGATGGTGACGCTCGAACGGGATCTGGACAGCGGTGACGAGGACGCCTACCGGCACGCCGAACGGGAGTTCCAGCGGATCCGCGAGCAGGCCGCGGCGCAGCAGCCGGAGCTGGTGCCGCACCTGGAGTTCGTCGGCCGGTTCCTGCACACGATGGCGAAGGCCGACTCGCCCCGGGAACAGATGGCGCTGCTGCTGACCGAGTGCGCCCCGATGCTGGACGACCTGCCGCTCGACGGGCCGCTGCGGGCCGCGTTCGACGACATGCGGGCGATGGCGCAGGGCCTGGGCCCGAGCGTCGTCCCCGGCCAGATCGTCCCGGAACCGGGGGCGGACCCGATGGCCGAACTCGCCGAACGCGCGCGCCAGCCCGGGATCACCCCGGCGCTGCGGGCCAATCTGCTGCTGGCCGCGGGCGGCGCGTCGCTGCAGGAGTGGAAGGCCGTCGACGCCGCGCGGATCACCCGGGGGCTGGAGTGCTACCGCGAGGCCGCCGAGCTGGCGGTGCGGGGCCGCAAGGACTGGTTCCTGGCGGTCACCGGAGCCGCGATGGCGCTGTGGCGCCGGCACGAGGTCACCAACAATCCGGCCGACCTGCGCGCCGCCGAGGAGATCCTGCAAGACGCGCGGGACGTGGCCGGCGATCCGCAGCACGCTTCCTGGAACCTCGTCAACACCATGCTGTCCGAGATCGAGCGGCTGCTCGGCAAGGACGGGGTCGAGACCGCCCTGGCCACCGTGCGCGGGGTGGCGTGGCGGGTGCTGCGCCAGAGCGACGCCGCGGCGGCGCGGAGGGTGGCCGAGGAGGCGGTCGAGGACACGGTCCGGTCGGCGCGGCGCAGCCTGATCGACGGCGATCCGGCGACCGCGATCCGGGTCCTGGACGGCGGCCGGGCCCTGATGCTGTTCGCGGCGACGGAGTTCCGCGACGTGGAGAACCGGCTGCTCGCCGCGGGCCGCCCGGACCTGGCCGACCGGTGGCGGGCGGCCGAGGACGACGACGGCCGGGACCGGCTGCCGACCAGCCTGCGGTACGAGGTGCTGTCGGTGTTCGCGCAGCGGTCCGGGCTGCTGGACACGCCGGACCTGGCGGAGATCCGGTCGGCGTTGCGCGCCGTGGACGCGGACGCGCTGGTGTATCTGCTGCCGGCCGACGGCATCACGCCGGGGTTCGCGGTGATGGCGGCGGCGCACGCCGCGCCGAGCTACATCCCGCTGCCGGGCCTGGCGGTCGACGGCGACTCGGACGTGAACCGCTACCTCGGCTCGCTGGCCCGGCGCGACGCGGACCCGGCCGGACCGGACGCGGGCGCGGACTCGGCCGGCAGGGACGCCGACCCGGCCGAACCGGACCCGGGCGCGGATCTGACCGGCAGCCTGGACGCGGTGAGCGACTGGGCGTGGCGCGCGGCGATCGGCCCGCTGGTCGAGCAGTACCTGCCGACGCTGCCCGCGCCGGCCGGGGACCGGCCGCGCCGGCTGGTGCTGGTGCCGATGGGCGAGCTGGCGCTCATCCCCTGGCAGGCGGCGCGCCGCGGCGACGGCGTGCCGGCCCTGCGGCTCGCGGCGTTCTCGCAGACCGCCTCGGCCCGGATGCTGTGCCGCTCGGCCCAGGCCGCGCCGGTGCCGCTGACGCCGGTCGGACTGGTGGTCGGGGACCCGGACACCGGTGTCCGGTGGCAGGCGCTGGCCGGGGCCCGGATCGAGGCGTTCGCCGTGCACCAGGCCTTCTACCGGGCCGGGAAGTACGTGGGGCGGCGCGCGGACGGTTCGGCCAGCCCGGCCGGGGCCGGGTCGGTGCAGCAGGTGCGGGACTGGCTGGCCGATCCGCGGCCGGCCGCCGGAGCCATGCTGCACCTGGCGTGCCACGGGGTGGTCGAGTCCGGCGGCCCGGCGCCGACGTCGTACCTGCTGCTGGCCGACGGCGGCCGGCTCACCGCCGAGGAGATCGTGGCGCTGCTGCTGGACACCCCGCAGCGGGCGATCGGGCTGGCGGTGCTGGCCGCGTGCCACACCGGCCGCTCGGTCCACGGCTATGACGAGGCCTACAGCCTCGGCACGGCGTTCCTGGCCGGCGGCGTGCGCTCGGTGCTGTCGGCGCAGTGGGCGGTGCCGGACGCGGCCACCTCGGCGCTGATGTTCATGTTCCACCACCACCTGGTGGCCGGGCGGCTGCCGGCGTGGGAGGCGCTGCGCCGGGCGCAGCTGTGGATGCTCGACGCGGACCGCGAGGCCCCGGCGACGATGCCGGCCGCGCTGCGGCGCCGGCTGTCCGGCGCGGACCTGGCCCGCACCGAGGCGTGGGCGGGCTTCATCCACCTGGGCCGGTGAACCGGGGGCGGCGATCCGGGGCCGGCGATCCGGAGCGGTGGAAGGACACGGGAGACAGGAATCTGACATGACCGACGACCTGCTGGCCCGCCGGGACGCGCTGCGGGCGGAACTGGCGGCGCTGACCGGCCCGGCCCGCACCCGGCCGCTGCTGGAGCTCGGGCAGCTGTGCGCGCACCTGCACCAGCGGGCCGGGATCACGTCCCCGGCGGCGCGGCCGTACCTGCTGGAGGCGATCGAGGCGCTCGACGAGGCGTACGACCGCCTGGATCCGGGCGACGCGAACCGGGTCCGCTGCGGCACCACCCTCGGGATGCTCCTCGGCGGCAAACTGCTCGCCGAGCCGCCGCGCGCGCAGGACCCGGAGCGGGACCGCGCCATCGCCCTGGTCGGCGAGGCGCTGACGACCGGCGCGATCGGCCCGGTGCAGCGGATGACCGCCCACATGGTCGTCGGCGTGCTCCTGGTCATGCGGACCATGAGCCGGATGCAGGACCCGACGCGCCTGATGGGCGCGATCAACGGCGCCACCCCGCCGGAGGACCTGGCCGACCTCGACTCCGGCCTCGAGCACCTGGCGGTCGTGCGCGTCGACCCCACCGCCCCGGCCGAGGCCCGGAAGATGGCCGAGACCCTGACCACGATGGCCGAGGCGCTGCGCGGCCTGCTCGGCGGGTTCGGGGGCGGCCCGGCGGGCGCGGACCTGGGCACGATGATGGAGGCGCTGAGCACGCTCCAGAATCTGCAGAAGGACAACTTCGGCCTGCGGATGCCCCAGGTCCTGCCCGAGGGGGCCTTCGGCCCGATCGTCACGGACCAGCCGGTCGTCGACCGTCCGGTCGCGGTGTTCCCCGGCGCACCGCTGGACGAGGAGCCGGTGGCGCCGCCCGAGCCGGCGCCCCGGACCGATGTCGAAGGACTGCGCGACTCGGTCCGCAAACTGCTGACCGGCGGGGGCGACCTTCTGGAGACGCTGGCCGGGCTGCTGCGGGCCGGGGAGGCCCCGCCGTGGATCGACGACTTCGTCGCGGCCACGGGCAGCGTGGTGTACGCCGAGGCCGACTCCGAGGACGAGGCCGACGCCGAGGATGAGGACGACGCCACGCCGACCGGCCTGGACCACCTGCTGCACGCCGCCGCGCTGTATCTCAGGGGTCTGCGGGACACGGGCGGCTGGGGCGAGGAGGAGGACGAGGCCGACGGGGACACGGCCGCCGCCACCGAAAGCGTGCTGGCCGCCGCCGCGACGCTGCCGGACGCGCAGCCGGACGCCGTGCCGACGCTGGTGTTCCTGGCCGGGCTGTGCTCCGAGGCCGCGGTGGCGGGTGTCGCCGAGCGGCTGACCGGGCTCCGGGCCGCCGTTCGGGCGCTGGGCGCGGAGTCCCTGCTGCTGCCGGAGCCCGCTGAGGGCCTCGCCCTGAACGCGGCGAGCGGACGGATCGAGCCCTGCGACGCCCCGGGCGACGGCTCGGTGGTGGTCGGGCCCGAGGCGCCCGGGATCTCCGGGCACTGGTTCGCCTCGCTGAGCCAGCTGCTCGACGTGGCGGCGCGGAAGCTGCGGCCGGTCACGGCGGATCCGGTGTTCGTGGTCAACCCGCGCGGCGACCGCGAGGCCGCGACGATGCAGGCCATGGCGCTGCGGCGGCTGCTGTACCCACGCTCGACAGGGCTCGGCCAGGTGGTCGAGAACGTCGACGGGGCGGGCACGGCCAACGAGGTCCGCCGATCGATGGGGGCCTCGCTGCTGCACCTGGACTGCGGGGTGTCGGCGGCGGGGATGTTGGAGCTCGCCGACGGGGGCGAGCTCGATGTGGCTGAGCTGACGGCGTCGGCTGGTGCGGCAGGGATGAAGGGGCCGGCCGGTTCGGCGGAGATGAGTGGACCGGCTGGTCCGGCAGGGATGAGTGGACCGGCCGGTTCGGCAAGCTCACCCGAGCTCGAAGGCGGCCTGGCCATCCTGCCGCCGGGCCGGTTCCACCCGCTCGCCGACCAGCTGCTCGCGGCCGGGTTCGCGGGTGTCATCGGCTGGGCCGGGCCGGTGCCCGACCCGCTCGCGGCGCTCCTGGTGTTCGTCGTCCACCAGGAGCTCGCCGAGTCGGGCGGGACACCGGCCGAGGCGGTGCGGCGGGCCCGCCGCTGGCTCCTCGATCCCGATCGGGACCGCGAACGCCTGCCCGCGCTGCTGACCGGCTACGCCGACCGGCTGAACGCCACGCCCGGCACCGACCTCGCCGTCGTCGCGGCGACGCTCGTCTACCGCGGCCCGTGATCGGGGCCGAGGTCGAAGCGCTCGTCGCCGGCGGCCGGCTGCCAGGCGATGCCGTACGCGAACCCGGCGCGGATCCGGTCGAAGGCGAGGGCGACCTCGCTCGCCGCGTCCAGCTCCAGCGGCTCACCGGGGATGTCGCTGTCGTGGAGCAGGCGCGACACCACGCCGTGGAAACGGCGGACCCGGCTGGGCGGGCGTCCGGTGCCGAAGCGCACCCGCAAGCGGAAGGCGTCGCAGGCCACGAGCGGCACGAACGCGTAGTACGGCCGGATCACGTAGCCCTCCGGGATCCGGTACGTGATCGAGTACTCGTGGTGCTCGCCGACGCTGAGCTCCCGGGGCAGTTCGAGGACGTGCAGGAAGTGGCCCTCGCCCTCCCTGCGGACCGGGCCGCGGATGGTGGCGCCGTACTGCACCTCCGCACGGATGGCGGGGGCCGACGACGCCCCGTCCACCAGGCGGGCCAGGGTGAACCGGGTGACGATGCGGTGCAGCCCCGGCCGCAGGGCGACGATGCAGCGGGTCTCGGTGACCTCGGGGGCCGACTCCAGGCGCAGCAGCGACTCCAGGCTGCGCACCGCCCAGCCGTCTTCGGAGCCGAGCGGCGAACGGGTCTGGTCGGCAGCGCGTTGATACTCCACGGCGGCCTCCTCGGCCAGACGGCGGAAGGCGTCCCCCACGCGCCGGCGCGCCGTGCGGGCGCTGCACTGGAGCGCGCGCGACAGGCTGTGCTCCCGCTCGGAGAGGGTCCGCCACTGCGCCTCGGCGGAGATGGCGAGCGCGTACTCGACGGCGAGCCGCATCTCCATGGGGAAGTCGGCGGCCAGCCGCCGGACGGCGGCGATCGCCTTGCGGCGGACTTCCCCGGTGGTGTCGGTCGGCGCGACTCCGTAGACCTGGCTGAGGAGCTCGTACCCGGCGGTCCTGGTCCGCAGGTCAGGGGACTGGAGTCCCCACCCGCGCCGCTGGCTTTTGAACTCCCGGTCCAGTCGTTGCACCAGGAGACCGTTCGACTGCGTCATGCATCCCTCCCTCGGCCAGCCTAACGATCCAGGCCACGGAGGATCTTGCGAAAGCCGAATCCGGCGGGCCCAGTCAATCAGAACCCGTATTCTCTTGTATACCTCACGCCGGGTCCCGGCCGGGTACCCGCGGAACCCGCACGGTCACCCGGACCGTCGCGGTCGCCCAGTCGCCGACCACGCCCGGCTCGGCGGGGTCGGCGTCCCGGTGGGTCGCCAGGAAGCCCAGCCGGTCCAGCACCCCGTTCAGCAGCCCCACGCGCGAGCTGACCGGCTCGGACGGCCGCAGCTCGCCGAGCCGGGGCAGCATGAACGGTCGCTCGTTCAACGGGGTCTCGGAGATCAGCACCTTGAAGCGGTCAGCGGTCCGCGCCCCCGGCTCCACGGCCGCGCCGGACGGCAGCGACAGGCGGACGGCGCGGCCGCGAAGCACCGAGGCGGTCCGGCGGGCGCCGATCCAGTCGCCCGGGAAGAGCTCGGCGTGGACGCGGAACCGCTCGGTCAGATCCAGGAGCACGCAGTACAGCATGCGGTCCGCGGTGTTCCGCAGTCGGACGAAGACCCGCGGTGCCTGCCAGCCGCCGTCGCGCGTGGGGTGGTAGTCGACCGTGACGCCGCCGTCCGCGCCGACCGGCAGCGGCGGTGCGGTCAGCCGGTCGACGTCCTGTCCCGGCGGCACGGCGGCCAGTTCGATCTCGATCGCGCCGGCCAGCGGGGACACCGGGTTGTCGAGCCCTTCGACGAGCCGCCACCGGGCGATGTGCTCCAGATCGGTCACCAGACGCGCGGCCTGCTCGGGCGAGCGGCACGGGTGCGGCGGCGCCAGCGCGCCGCCGTCGGCCCGGCACAGCTGCACGACCCCGGGCCCCACCGCCCGGATCCGTATCGTCGGCGGCCGGGTCCGGTCGGCGGGGTCGAAAACCCGCGCGTAGGGCGAAGGCACCCCGTCCTCGCCGGCCGCCGCCAGCGTCCTGGCGATCAGGGGTCTGACGTACTCGCCGGCCGCCGCCGTCTCCAGCCGGACCGCCTCGGCCGGCAGCGGCACCCGGGCCAGCACCACCGGGTGGCCGGTCCGGCGGTCGAGCGCGTCCGGCGACCAGCCGATCGGCTCCAGGACGCTGTGCTCGGCCCGCACCTCGACGACCCGGGCCTTCAACGGCGGCCGGCTGGAGTGCACGGCGACCACGGTCGGGTCGGCCTCGGTGCCCGGCTCGATCCCGTGGGCGGCCCCGGCGTCGAGGGTCCAGACCCGGTTCGCGAAGCGCATCGTCATCGAGGTCTGCGGCACCCGGGCCGGACCGCCCAGGAACGGCTGGTCGGCCAGCGTGCCGCCGGGCACGGCGCGCGCCGGGAAGAGGGTCGGGTGCTGGTACGGGGCCATCTGCTCGACCAGGTTGCCGGTGTCGTCGAGGAGCTGGCGGTAGGTGGCCCCGGGGTACTGCGTGAGCCGGTCCAGGAGGGCGGTGGTGAACACGCCCCGGTAGTGGTCGCCGAGCCTGAGTTCGAGAGCCAGCTCGTGCGGGCCGCACGCGGCCAGCAGCACGTGGTCGACGCTGTCGAACACCTTGGCGCGCGGGCTGTCCGGGCCGATCTGGTCGCGCAGCTCCTCCAGCAGTGCCTCGACCGCCGGCGGCACGAGCGACGGCGGGCTCGAGCGGATGCCGGGCACGTGGTCGTAGGCTCCGAAGTCCGGGCGCCGCGAGCCGCTGTCGGCGTGGCAGCAGTCCAGCACCACCGCGACGTGCGCCCCGCCCGCGGCCACATCGGCGATCAGCAGCGCCAGCTCCTTGTCGATGAGATCGGGCACCGAGCCCTGTCGGCTGTCGACGCACAGCAGGGTCTGGAACATGCCGGTCGACTCCAGGTGCGCCAGCTCCGGCGGCACCGGCAGCCACGACCCGTGACCGCTGAACCAGAACAGCGCCGTGTCGCCGGGCCCGGCCTGGGCCAGGTGGCCGCGGAAGCCGGAGATCACGGCGTCCCGCGTGGCCTTGCCGTCGATCAGGGACAGCAGGTCGAGCTCCTTCGCCGGGATGCGGGACCGCAGGTGGCTCTCGACGGCCAGCGCGTCGTGCCGCGCCCCGCGCAGCTCGTTCAGCGGCGGCTGGTAAGCGTCGATCCCCACGACCAGGGCGTAGAGCGACATTACGGATCCCTTCGTTCGTAGTGTGGAAAAAGAAGGAACGGGGAGGGACCCCCGCCCCTCCCCTTCGTTGCCCCCTGACAGCTACCGGCTCAGCCGATCACCCCCAGGATCAGCGCCAGCAGTGCCCGGATTCCGCCGTGGGACTCCATGTGCGGCCCTCCCCTCCGTGTCTTCGCGAACTCCCCCAACGGGTCGCAAGCACCACGATCGTCGTCGGGCCGGCGCCGGGAAAGGCGTTGTCCCGGGGCCACCGCGGAGGACAACGGGAAACGCTCAGGCCCGCAGCACCTCGGTGAGCCGCGTCCGGGTCCGGCGCACGGCCGGGTGCCCGGGCCACCGGTTGAGGTCGCGGGACAGACCGCGCAGGTCGACGCGGACGGTCGCGGACTGCAGACGGCCGCAGGCGTCGAGCACCTCCTCGGCCACCGCGCAGGCCTGCTCGGGTTCCCCGCAGCCGGCGAGCGCCAGCGCCAGGCGGGCACCGAACCGGGCCCGGGCGCGGTGTGCGTCGGCGGGGATGCGGGCGAGCTCGCGGTGCAGGACGTCGGCGGCCTGCCGGGGGCGTCCGAGGTCGAACAGGCACCAGCCGGTGGCGACGGCGACCGGGTCGGGGACGTGGGCGGAGCCGATGGTGGGTGCGGCGTTCAGATCGCTCGGAGTGGTCGCGCCCCCGGTCGTGCCGCCGGTTCCGGTCGCCCGGGCCGGAGCGCCGGCCGGGTTCTCGGCGGCCGCCCGGGACAACAGCTCGGCGGCGCGGTCCAGGGCCCGCAGGCAGCCGTCATAGTCCCCGGTCACCGCCAGGCCCTGGGCCTCGCGCTGGGCCGCCAGGCCTCTGATCCGCGGGTCGCCGGTGCCGGCCTGGGCCTGCCGGGCCAGCTCGACGACCAGCCGGCCGTCGTACCGGTAGAGCGCGATCAGCCCGCGGCGCACGAGGGCGTACGCGGCCATGTCCCGGTCGCCGCCGGCCTCGGCGAAGTCGACCGCGCGGTCGGTCCACCACGCGGCCAGCGCGTCGTCGCCCTGTTCCTGGACCATCCAGCCGGTGTACTCGGCGAAGCGGGCGGCCAGGGTCAGGGCCTCGGCGCGGTCCCGGCCCCCGGCTTGTGCGGCCAGGGTGCGCAGCGCGTGGGTCTGCGCCACCAGCGTCGGGACCACCAGACCCGGAGCCCAGCGCTGCCCCTGGTGGCGGAGTTGGTCGAAGACGGCCCGGAAGGCGGTCACCGCCTCGCGTCCGCCGTCGGCGCCGTGCGCCGGGGACGGTCCGGGCGTCCCCGGCGGTCCCGACGGGACATATCCGAACCCTGCCATTCCCAGGCCGAGCCCGGCCGCGCCGCCGGCGGCCAGGACCTCCCGCCGGGACACCGGCCGGAATCCGTTCGTTCCCATGTCATCGAGCGTCAACAGCCACACCTCACCTCTGTCGGTCTCCGTGATCGTCTGCTCCGCGGTCCCCCGCGTCTCCGCGACGGGGACCAGCCCGGCCAGCTCGCCGCCGCAGTCCAGCGCGCTGTCGCAGCGGCGGGCCAGGTCGGGGCTCGGAGCCTTGGCGCCGGTCTCGACCTTGCTGAGGTGGCTCTTGCTGTAGTGGACGAGCCGGGCGAACGCGGCGAGCGACAGGCCCGCCGCCACGCGCCGGCGGCGCAGCTCCGTACCGAACATTCTGGTCGGCTTCTCCATCGTTCGGCCCTGTCTCCCGTTGTCCGTCAGAAGAGAGCGAGCAGACGCCCGCGCCGTCGTCCGGAGGACGCCCGGACGGAGGCGGCGGGCCCGATCGCGTGCCATCGAAGGAATCTGACGGACCGTGGGGACACCGATGCCGGAGCCGACCGAGCCCGCCGCGCCGATCTTCGTGAACTTCCGCAACGGCGACGACCCCTACGCGGCGTGGACCGTGCAGCGGATGCTGGGCGACCGGTTCGGGCCGCGGGCGGTGTTCCGGTCCAGCGAGTCGATCCCGCCGGGGGCGGACTGGGAGGCGACGATCTGGCACCACCACCGCGGGTGCGCGGTGTTCCTCGCCGTGATCGGCCCGCGCTGGCTGACCATCGCCGACGACCGGGGACGGCGTCTGCACCAGCCGGGCGACTGGGTGCGGGAGGAGATCGCCGAGGCGCTGCGGGCCAAGAAGCTGGTGATCCCGCTGCTGGTCTCGGGGGCGGCGCGGCCGACGGCGAAGGATCTGCCGGAAGACCTCGTGGAGATGGTGCGGCTGCAGACCGTGGCGATGGACCACCGGGGGCGGACCACCGATCTGGCGATCGACGCGCTGGTGCGGCGGATCGAGCCGGTGGTGCGGCCGATGGTCGGGGCGGTGCCCGAGCCGGGTGTCGGGGCCGGTGCCGCACCATCGGCGCGGTCCGCGGCCCCGCGAGGTCTGCCACCGGGTCCGCCTCCCCGGAACATCCCGCCCGTCGGACCGCACCACCTGGCCCGCCCCGAGGCGGTGTCGGCGGTGGACGACGCGGTGCGCGCCGTCCGGGCGTCGGGGAGGTCGGGGCCGGTGGTGGTGTGGGGCGAGATCGGGACCGGGAAGACGCGGCTGGCCGCCGAGTACGCCGGGTCCCGGGAGGCCGAGCACGCGGTGGCGTGGTGGATCGCGGCGGACCGGCCGGATCTCGTGCCCTCGCAGCTCGCGACGCTGGCCCAGGCGCTGGGGCTGGACCTCGGCGAGATGCCGGACACCGGCGCCGTCGTGCCGGCCCTGGTCCGGGCCCTGCGCGCCCGGGGACGCTGGCTGCTGGTCTTCGACGGCGTGCCGGGCCCGGACGACCTGGTGCCGTACCTGGCCCTGGCGGACGGCGGGGACGTCGTCGTCACCTCACGCACCGGGGCGTGGGGCGAGCTGGCGGCGGGCACGTGCCGGGTGGGCCGGTTCTCGCGCGAGACGTCCGTGCGGCTGCTGGGCGCGCGGCTCGGACCGGCGGCGGACACCGTGCTCGACGACCTGGCCGCCGCGTTGGACGACCTGCCGGCCGCAGTCGGCCAGGCCGCCGCGTTCCTCGCCGCGGCCCCGCTGGGCCCGGCCCGCTACGCCGAACTGCTGGCCGGGCGCACGGCCGAGATCCTCGCGCGGAACGTGACCCACAGCTACCCGGCTTCGCTGGCGGCGGCGTGGTCGCTGGCGCTGGACCGGCTGGCGGCGGACACGCCCGCGGCCGAGGAGCTGGTGCGGCACCTGGCGGTGCTGGCGGCCGCGCCGGTGCCGTTCGAGTTCTTCGAGGCCGGGGCCGGGGCGGCGGCCGGGCCGCCGGCGCTCGTCGCCGCCGGCGCGGATCCGCTGCGGCTGCTGGACCTCGGGACGGCGGTGGCCCGCACCGGACTGTTCCCGGTGGACGCCGGGGCCTTCCACCCGTTCCCGCTGTTCCAGGCGTTCATCCGCAGCCAGACCGACGGCGGCCTGCTCGCCGCGGCGGCGGCCGACGCGCGGCGCTGGCTGGCCGCCGTGCCCCGCGAGGATCCGCGGGAGCCGGCGGCGTGGCGGACGTACCGGCTGCTGCTTCCGCACGTGCTCGCGCTCGCTTCATCAGGGTTCGAGGACGTGGCCGGGGATCCCGGCTGGCGGGCGTTGTCGCTGGACGTCATGGAGTACCTGGTCGTGCACGCCGACGCCGGCACGGCCCGCGACCTCGCGCAGTCGGCGGTGGAGCACTGGGCCGCCGGACCGGAGGCCGCGGCCGCGACCGAGCGGCTGGCCCAGGCCTGGTACCGGCTCGGCGACCACCGGCGGGCGGCCGGGCTGGACGTGTCGGTGCTCGAAGAACGGCGCCGCTCGGACGGTGCCGACGCCCCGCGGACCCTGCGGGCCGAACACAATCTGGCCATCGACCGATGGGCGGCCGCGCAGGCCGACGGCGACCGCGCCGCCGCGACCGCGCTGCTCGAGGACGTCGTCCGGAGGCGCACCCGGATCCTGGGCGACCACCACCCGGACACGCTGCGCTCGGTGCACAACCTGGCCTTGGCCCGCCGTGCCGCCGGCGCCTTCGCCGAAGCCCTGGAGCTCGACGAGACCTGCCGGACGCACTTCGCCGAGGCTCTCGGCCCCGACCACCCCGACACGCTCCGCAGTGCGCTCGCCGCCGCGCTCGACCTCCGCGCGCTGGCGCGCCACCCCGAAGCCCTGAAACTGGAGGAGGAGACTCACGACCGGCTCAACCGGACCCTCGGCCCCGACCACCCGGACACTCTCCGCTCGGCCTACGGTCTGGCCGTGAGCCTGCACCACACCGGGGACACCGACCGCGCCAGGGAGTTCGCCGAGGCGGCTCATGCCGGGCGCCGCAAGATCCTCGGCGACGAGCACCCCGACACGCTCCGCACCGTTCTGCTGCTCAGCCAGCTGCGGGTCGAGTGCGGCGATGCCGGGGGTGTGCTTCCTTAATCGCCGGGGTCCGGGGGCGCCGGGTCACCGCCGGACTCAGCGGGCTCGTGATCGGGTTCGCCGCCGGACGCGTCACGGGACCCGGCCCGGAGCGGCCCGCCGTCCGGCCCCTGGCGGCTTCCGAGCTGCGGATCCACCAGGACCGATCCCGCGGTCCCCACCGGCTGCCACTCGGCGCCGTCGAAGATCTCGACGTCGCCGACGTCGGACAGGCGGGTCTGGCCGGTGCGCGGGCGTTCGTCAGGCTCCACGCCCGCCGATTATGCCGGGCCCGGCGGCGCGGTGGACGGCAGAACCCGTATTCGCCCAGGCACGCCACCCTCAGCCGGCCGCCGTGTGGCCATTACCCCCGATTCCCGGCCGGTATCTGGCCAGTTCCGGCGGCGCGGCGGTCGCAGAATGTCTGCGCGTATCGCCGCCGTGGGGCCACCAGCCGCCGGCATACGGGTCCTGATCTCATGACTCCCACCAGGAGGTCGACTTGCTGTCCGCGGAATCCGCCGGCCCGGCCGGGGCGGCCGAGGCGGCCGAACTGGCCCGCAGCGGCACCCTCGCGAGCGCGGCCGCCCGGTCGCCGGAGGCCCGGCGCCGGCTGGCCGGGCAGGTCTACACGGTCGCCTGGCCGATCGTCTTCGAACGCCTCACCCGGGACATCGAGCGCCGCCGCGGCCACCGCGGCTGCGCGGCTTCCTTCCAGAAGATGCTGCCGGAGTGCCTCGACGGCTTCCACGACGCGGTGGGCGCGGTCGTGGAATACGTCCTCGTCCACGCCGACACCCCGATCCGCAACCTGCCGGCGTGGATAGCCACCCGGATATCCCCGGCGACGGTGGACGCCCATCGCCGCCAGCGCGGCCAGCGCGGGGCACTGCAACGGCCCCGCCTCCCCGCCTGGCTGGCCACCGCCCTGCACACCGAGCCCTGGCCCTGCGAGCTCGCGGTGCGGATCCTGGTCTGGGTCGGCGTCCCGGCCACCGCGGGAGCCGGCCTGTGGCCGCTGGACGACTGGGCCCAGCGCCGCGCCGAGACCACCGGCGACTGGCCCGGCAGCGACGCGCACCGGGTGCAGCGGGACGTCGACATGGTGCTGGCCGCGATGCGGCTGCGGCCGCGCTGGTTCGCCGACTACGTCGAACGGCCGCTCGGTCACAAGGTCGCGCCGGTCGCCGCCCAGCCGGCCGGGCCCGCCGCCGATCCGACGCCGCTGCGCCTGGTCAGCAGCGACGAGGAGGACGACGCACGCCTGGACGCCCTCGCCGAGACGGCGCTGGAGGAGATCCGCCGCCGGCTCGTGGCCGGCGAGCCGGCCCGCGCGGCGGTGGAGACGGTCGTGCGGACCGTCTTCGGCGCCGCGGACGACCCCGAGGCTCACGCGCGGCCGCCCCACGACCACGCCGAGCCCGGTGAGCGCGCGCTGGCACTGGTCGGCGACCCGGCTGAGATCGAGCGGATCGTGACCGCGGTTCTGGCGATCATCACCGAGTGCTGACACGACGCGGGCTGCCGGACACCGTGCCGGCCCGGGGCGCGCTGCCGGATTCCACGCCGGTCGCGCGCCGCGAACGCCCCGCCGGTCCCGGCCCGACGACGGATGGCACGCAGGTCCGACGCGCCGCCGGGAGCCACACCGGTCCGGTCCCGGCGGGTCGCCGAACGCTGGACCTCAGGCCGGTCCCGGCGCGAGCGCAGGACCCGCGTCACGAGGTCACGGTCTCGTCAAGGTTCTGCGATTCCTCGCTGCCCACCGCCTCGGCCGGCGCTTCCTCCGAGTGGTGCTCCAGCGCCGCGCGACGGTCCTCCAGGTGCGCGGCCAGCGCGGCACGCCTGGCGGCGGCCCGCTCCGCGGCCTCTTCCGGCGGTCCGTCGTCGTCCGCCTCCGGTGTCACCGCCGCACGCCACGCGGCCCGCAGTTCGGAGCCGAGCAGGTCGAGCACCTGTCGTTGCTGCGCCTTCGTCAAGTCACCCGGCCCGTGCTCCACGTCGGCCTCCTCCTGGAATGGCGGGTCACGGCCGTCGCCCGGTCCGCGCCGTCACACTCTCAATGACGGACAGAAGGGTCGCACATACGTGCGGCGCGGCGCTGTCAATACGGGGATCGACCCATACCCGCTGCCGCGCTCCCATGGCCCGCCCGACAGGTGGGCCCCGCCCGACGATCACATACTGGAGCCATGTCCACCGAGGACTGGGTGCTCCACGTCGACCTCGACCAGTTCATCGCCGCGGTCGAGGTGGCGCGCCGTCCCGAGCTGCGCGGACGTCCGGTGGTGGTCGGCGGACACGGGGATCCGACGCTGCGGGGCGTGGTGGCCACCGCTTCCTATGAGGCGCGGGAGTTCGGCGTGCACTCGGGCATGCCGATGCGGCTGGCGGCGAAGAAGTGCCCCGACGCCGTGTTCCTCCCGGCGGATCGGCCGGCCTACGAGGAAGCCTCGGAGGAGGTGATGACCGCGCTGCGCCGGCTGCCGGTCGTGGTCGAGGTGATCGGGTGGGACGAGGCCTTCCTCGGCGCGCGGACCGACGATCCGGAGGCGCTGGCCGAGCGGGTCCGCGATCATGTCCGCGCCGAGACCGGGCTGGCGTGTTCGGTGGGAATCGGCGACAACAAGCTGCGGGCCAAGACGGCGACCGGCTTCGCCAAACCGGCCGGGGCGGCGACCGGCCACGTCTTCCGGCTGACCGCCGAGAACTGGGCCGCGGTGATGGGCGAGCGGCCGACCGACGCACTGTGGGGCATCGGGTCCCGCACCTCGAAGAAACTCGCCGAGATGGGGCTGCGGACGGTGGCCGACCTCGCACGCGCCGACCCGGACGCGCTGGCCGAACGATTCGGCCCGAAGATGGGACCGTACTTCTGGCTGCTGGCCCACGGCGCGGGCGACACGGAGGTGTCCGACACACCGTATGCGCCGCGGTCCCGAAGCCGGGAGGTCACCTTCCAGGAGGACCTCACCGACCCCACGGAACTGGCCGAACAGGTGCGGCTGCTGGCCCGGCACGTGGCGGAGGACGTCGTGGAGGAGGCCCGTCCGGCGGCACGCGTCGGCGTGAAGATCAGGTACGCGCCCTTCATCACCAAGACGCGCAGCCTCACACTGGCCGCGCCGACGAGTGCGGCTGAGGAGATCGAGCGCGCGGCACTGGAGGTGTTGGCCGGCTTGGACCAGGATCAGCCGGTGCGGCTGCTCGGGGTCCGCGCGGAGTTCGCCGAGGAGTGACGAGGGGTGGGGTCAGGGTCAGCGCCGGGGTCAGGGTCGGCTTCGCTTTCACGCCCAAGAGCGGGGCGCGGAGTGAATCAGACCTCATCATCGGTGTGGCGCGCCCGGCTGGGTGCCACGCGGGGTGGCTCGTTGGGCATCTTCGGATACACCGGCGGCCACGGCGCGTCCATCAGACCGTTCTCCATGTCCCGGCGCGACATCTCCAGCAGCGGTTCGATCGACTGCGGCCGCACGTTGTACTCGGCCCACGGATCGCCGCGTTCGGCGACGAGGGCGGGCACCGTGGCGATGGTCAGCGTGTCGGGGACGACGGTCGCGAGTTCGTCCCAGTGGATCGGTGTGGACACCTGCGCGCCGACTCGCGGGCGGACGCACCATGCACCGAACACGGTCTTGTGGGGCGCGTTCTGGTTGAAGTCGACGAACACGCGTGCCCCGCGTTCCTCCTTCCACCACTGCGCGGTGATCAGGTCGGGGTGTCGCCGTTCCAGTTCGCGGGCGAGGGCGACGGCCGCGGCGCGCACCCCGTAGCCGTCCCAGCGTGGCTGAAGCCTGAGATAGACATGCAGGCCACGGGATCCGGACGTCTTGATATACGCCTCGATGCCCAGTTCGGTCAGGAGGTCCCGGGTCAGCACCGCGGCCTGCCGCACCTCCGGGAAGCCGACGCCGGGCGAGGGGTCGAGGTCGACGCGCAGCTCGTCGGTGACGTCCGGGTCGGCGGCTCGGATCGGCCAGACGTGGAAGCCCAGGCAGCCCAGGTTCACGCCCCAGACGAGGTGTGCCATGTCGGCGGCGACCAGAGCGTCGCTGGTGGTGCCGTTCGGCGTAGAGACCTCCACTGTGGTCAGCCACTCCGGTGCGGTCTTCGGGACCCGTTTCTGGAACCAGGACTTGCCGCCCGCACCGTCGGGGTAGCGCTCCAGCAGGAGGGGCCGGTTTCGCAGAGTGTTCATGATCGGGTCGGCGATCGCGAGGTAGTAGCGGACGAGGTCCATCTTCGTCTCGCCGCGCTTGCTGAAGTAGATCTTGTCCGGGTGGGACACGGGGACTTCGTGGCCGTCGAGTTCCAGGACCGTCGTGTCCTTCATCAGCCCGGCTCCTCCTCACCGAACAGCGATGCCAGCTCGGCCGGCGCGACCTGCTCGAGCTGGGCGTAGGTGCACGACTCCGGGGTGCGGTCCGGGCGGAAGCGGACGAGGCGTCCGCCGTGGCGGAACCGGCCGGAAAGGAGGTGCTCGTAGCGGACCTCGGCGACGAGTTCGGGGCGCAGGGGTTCCCAGGTGAGGTCTTTGGTGGGTGCCCAGCGGCTTTGGGCTCCGGGTATGCGGGTGGTGGAGGTGGCGGGCTGGGTGGCGGCCTGTGCGTCGGCCTGTGCGTCGGCCCACCTCCGCCACGGATGTCCTTCCAGCGCGTTCTCCCGCAGCGGCGCCAGCTCGTCCACGAGTTCCCGGCGCCGTGCGGCGGTGAAGCTGCTCGCCACGCCGACGTGGTGCAGGACGCCCTCGTCGTCGTAGAGCCCGAGCAGCAGCGACCCGACGCCCTGGCCGTCCTTGTGCCAGCGGAAGCCGGCCACCACGCAGTCGGCCGTGCGCTCGTGCTTGACCTTGATCATGACCCGTCTGTCCTGCTCGTACGGCAGGTCCACGGGTTTGGCCATCACTCCGTCGAACCCGGCGCCCTCGAACCTGGTGAACCAGTCCTGCGCCACGTCCGGGTCATCGGTCACCGGCGTCAGCAGCACGGCGCCGACCACGTTGCCGAGCAGGCCCTCCAGCATGCGCCGGCGGGCGCTGAACGGTTCGCCGGTCAGGTCCCGGTCGTCGAGGGCCAGCAGGTCGAAGGCGACATAGCTGGCGGGTGTCTCCCCCGCGAGTCTGCGAACCCGGGACGCGGCCGGGTGCAGGCGGTTCTGCAAGGCGTCGAAGTCGAGGCCGGCCTCGGTGGCGACGACGATCTCGCCGTCGAGGACGCAGCGGGGCGGGAGCGCTTGGCGCAGAGGCTCCAGGAGCTCCGGGAAGTAGCGGGTCAGCGGCCGGTCGTTGCGCGAGCCCAGCTCCACCTCGTCGCCGTCCCGGAAGACGATGCAGCGGAAGCCGTCCCACTTGGGCTCGTAGGCCAGGCCCGGTTCGCGCGGCACCTCACGTACGGCTTTGGCCAGCATCGGCCGCACTGGAGGCATGACCGGGAGATCCACATGGCGACGCTAACCCGGAGGTGATCAGGCGGCATGTGGGTGGGGCTGAACGGGGTGCGTCCCGTCAATCCGCGATGAACGGAAACACGGGATCCGTCTCCACCGGTGCGGGCGCCGTCACCTCCCCATAATGTCCTGTCGCGATCCGTCCGAAGTTCGCCATGGCCGGGGACGACGGATCGAAGTAGTACGAGTGCGCTGCGAGGAAGCCGGATGGGCCTTCGCCCGCGTCGAACACGTGGGCGCCGAACGCCGGGGTCACCGGGTCGGTGTCGTGGAAGCCCTCCGCCCAGACGATCGGGTCGTGGTCGTCGCGGGTGGCCCAGACGTGAGTGGGGCCGCCGGGAGTGTGCATCGCGGCGGCGTTGTCGACGTTGATGCCGGGGCTGGCGGCCAGGATCACGTCGTCGGCGCGCAGACCGCCCGCCGCCTTGGACGCCTCGCCGACGACGGTGGTGCCGTAGCTGTGGCCGATCACGGTGGTGTGCATCGGGTCGCTCGGGTCGTGGGTGGCGTAGAGGGCTTGCTGGAAGTGGTCGAGAGTGGGGCCGCCGGCGATGGCGGGGCTGGAGAACAGGGCGGAGGGGACGTTCGGTGGGGCGTCGTAGTTCATCCATGCGACGGCGGATGTCGACTGGGAGGCGTCCGCGGTGTGGGCCGACGCCACGATGCTGTCGGCGGCATGGGTGTAGGCGTCGACGTGGCCCACTGACAAGTCGGTGCTCACGCCGGGGACCACGGTCACGACGTTGGCGGAGGTGTCGGGGTTGTTGCTGGCGACGATCGCGTGGCCGACGCCGTCGGTGTCCACCTCCAGCAGGTACTTCGGCGGTGTTCCGTCGGTGGCCGGGCGCAGGACCTTCTGCAGCTCGTCCATGCCGTCCAGCTTGGTCTGCAGGGCGTCGATCTGCCTCTGTCGCAGCATGTAGGCGCCGCCCTCGGACTCGTAGGGCGACAGTGGTGTGTTCTTCAGGTCAGTGAGCTGATGCTCGGTCTCCTGGCGCAGGGTGGACAGCACCGACCGGTTGGCGATGTCGCGGTCCGCGGCCGGTACGCCGTCCAGGGCGCCGATCTCGGCGGCGTCGGTGGTCAGCAGGGTGTTCCGCTGGTCGTCGCTCAGGGCGTCCCACCACTTCTTCACGGCGGTGGGGTCGCTGCCGCGGGCGGGGACGGTGGGCGTCAGCTTGCCGCCGAAGCTGTCGGAGACGAGGGAGTCCAGGGCTGCGTAGTCGGCGGCACAGCACTGCACGGCGCCGTTGAGGCCGCTGAAGAGCTGCATACCGCGGGTGAGAGCGTCCATCAGGTTGCTGTGGAGCTGGCCGTCCGCGCTGCCGACCATGGAGCCGATGAGGGAGAAGTCCTCGCTGCCGAGGAGCAGCGAACCCACTTCCCCGACCACGTCGGTGCCGGAGCAGACCAGCCCTTCGACCTCGGACACAACCAGACCGACCTGGTGCAGGTCGATGCTGAAGTAGCCAGGATCGGTCGCCACGGCGTGCCTCCTCGTCAGGTGCGGTTCAAGGTCGCAGCACAGGATCCTGCGCGGGGCTTCGGGGTGCGAGGGCAGAAGTACCCACCTTGAGAGGTGGCGGCAACCTGGCAGGCTTCGAGCACGGTTCCCCTCCCCCGACCGCGATCCGGTGCCGCCGGCCGCCGGCCGCCGTATGGCAGGCCGGCGGCCCTATCCCGCGCGAAACGGCTGGAGCGTGGCTGGGGAACCGCTTGAGGCGTGAGTCAGCGTTCGGTCAGCGTCCGGTCAGCGCCGGCATGTCCGCCATCGCCAGATGACCACCGCGGACCAGCGGAGCCCAGAGCGCCACGGCCGAGGCGTCGGCGCCGAGGACGAGGCCGTTCGGCCTGGTGACGAACTCTGCCAGAGCCCGGTGCGACACAGGTGTTCCGGCGGACTGATCGGCGGAGTAGCTGATGTAGGCGGGTGAGTCAGAGGTCTGGTTAGGCGCGCCAGGGTCGGTGGCACCCTCGGCGACGGGAGTCTCGGGAGTGAGCACCTTGAGACCGACAGGCAGTCCGTCTTCCAGGTCGGAGACCAGGAACCGCACTCCGGCACCCCGGACCAGCTCAGCATGCCGGGCTTCGGAGTCCTCCGGATCGAGGGCGAGGTAGGCAGCGCCGGCGCGGAGTACCGCGAGCAAGGCCACGACCAGCCGCGGCGTGCGGTGCATCAGCACGGCGACGACTTCGCCCGGCCGCACGCCGTGCGTCCGCATCTTCGCGGCGAAACCGTCGGCGACGAAGTGCAGCCGCTGGTAGGTGGCCGTGGTGTCGCCCAGGCTGAGCGCGACCGCGTCGGGCTGCCGGGCGGCGTGTTCGGCGACGAGTTCGTGGATCAGGGGCGAGTGGGCTTCAAGCATCATCGGGTACATCCTTCATGCGCGGCGGAGCGGCAGCGTCACTGTGCCGGGATCGGCGGCTCCGCGAACGTCCTGTTTTCCCGTGACAGGACACCGCGTCGCGGTCGCAGCACGCTCGGGCCGTTCCCGAAGGAGACGTGAATGAAGGTCCTGTCGTTCGCCGCCGCGCCGCGCCACCCGCGCTTCCGGCGGGTCTGGGCCGGGCAGGCGGCCAGCGCCGTCGGTGACGGCCCGTCGGAGATGCTGGGCCGGGTCTTCGCGATCGACACCCGCGGCACGTTCGCCATGCAGCCGGTGGGGCTGGCGCCGGCCCCCGTGGTCGCGGCGGGCATCGGGAACGCGTCCGTGCCGGGGATCGGCCTCGCGGCGCTCGCGATCACCACGGTCGTACCCCGGTTCCCACGCGACGTATGTGCGTTCGCCGACAGGGGGGCGGCGGCGAACGCGCCCGTGGCCGGGCTCGAGACCACAGCAGCGTCGGCATGAACCACGGCCCGGCGGCGGTTCCGGGTTCGCCTGCTCAGCCGTTTCCGGTGCGCACGCCGGGCTCGCTGCTCGCCTCCACGTTCCCGGATCTGGTGGCGCGCGCGAACGCGACGGACCGTCCGTATCCCGCCGAGCTGACGATCCCGGATCTGCTCGACGCGGCGGCGTGGGCGCACGGGACGGCTCCGGCGCTGCGGACGGCGGCGGGCGTGGCGCTGTCGCATCGGGAGCTGGCCGAGGCGACCCGGGTGCAGGCGGCCCAACTGGCGTCGGTCGGGGTGGGGCCCGGGGTGCCGGTGGCGGTGCTCGTCGACCACGAACCGGCGGGCGTGCAGGCGATCATCGCGATCGTGCGGGCGGGTGGCTGCTACGTGCCACTGGATCCGCGGTGGCCGGTGGCACGGTCTGTCGAGCTGCTGGTGTCGCTGGGCGTCACACGACTGGTCGCGGGGCAGGGCCTGTGGCGGCTCGGATGGGAGATCGCCGCGAGCGTACCGGGGATGAACACGGTGCTGTCCACGCCGGGGTACCTGCGGCCGGCGGCCGCGGGCGTCGAGACGGCGGCGAGACCCTACGCGCCCTCCTACCACTGCACAGCCGAGGAGGTGCTGGCCTACATCGAGCACGTCGCAGGCCTGATTCCCCCCTCCGACGGTCCGGTCGTCGAGGTCGGCGCCGGGAGCGGCCTGCTCGCCCGGCGCCTGACCGAGCAGGGCCGGCCGGTGGTGGCCGTCGACGAGATCGGCGGGATCCTGGACCACGCCGGAAACGCCCAGGTGGTGGTCCTGGCCGGCACGGTGCAGGACTTCCCGAGCATCGGCTACCTGGCCGACGTCCTCGACACCATCGCCGACGCCCTGCCGGTGGGCGGCTCGATCGTGCTGGCCGACCTCATCGACCCGTCGAGCGGCCAGTCGCCCGGGAGCCTGCGGATCCCGAGGCGCTGGTGGGCGAGCAAGTACGTCATGGCGCGCCCCGGGGTCGGCATCCATGTCAGGACCCGTACCGGCCGGACCGGCCTGGGGCCGCTGGCCGAGCGGTACGACGTCGTGCTGACCGTCGGCCCCCGCCCGAAGTCCGGGCCCGGACTCCCTCGCGTGCCGTTGACGGACCAGCCGCGGGCGTGGGACGCGCTGCCGCGATCGGCGGTCGCGGCTCCCAGCCCCGCCGATCCGGCCTACGCGATCACCACCTCCGCGGAGTCGCCCACCGCGGTGGCGATCCGGCACCGGAGTGTGGTGAACCTGGTGGACTGGTTCAACCGGCGCCACGAGGTCACCCACCGGGACCTGATCCTGCAGTTCGCCGGGCTGACGAGCGACCTTTCGGTGTACGACCTGTTCGGGATGCTCGCGGCGGGTGGCAGCGTTCTGTTGCTACCCGAGGTCGCGCTCGCTCACGCGGACCGCGTCGCCGAGGTCCTGGTGCGGAGCGGAGTCACGTTGTGGAACTCCGGACCGACGGCGTTCACCGCGCTTCTCGCCGCCCTGGCCGCCCGGCCTCTCGGGGACCGGAGCCGCATGCGGCGGGTGTTCCTCTCCCGCGAGCCGGTGCCCCTCACCTCCTTCGAGGAGATGCGGCGCCAGTTTCCGAACGCCGAGCTGGTCACGCTGGGCGGCGGGCCGGAGACGTGCATCTGGTCGAACGACTTCCCCGTCACCCGGGTCGATCCGGCGTGGACGACCGTGCCCTACGGCCGCCCCATCCAGAACGCCCGGTACTACGTCCTCCGCGACGACGGCACGCCGTGCGACGTCGGCGAACCCGGCACCCTGCACATCGCCGGCGACTGTGTGGCGGCGGCCTACCTCAACGACCCCGTCCTGACGGCCGCCCGCTTCCGTCCCGACGCCTGGCGACCCGCCTCCACCATGTTCCGCACCGCCAGCCGGGCCGCGTGGACCCATCACGGCTGGCTGGAGCTGGTCGGACACCAGTGATCCGGACGGCGCCGTGGATCACGGTGCCGCTTCCCGGGCCGCACTCGGATCGTCCGCGTCGAGGACCCGGGCGGCAGCCCGGGCGCACTGGTCGAGCGTGCGTTCGGCGAGCGCGGCGTGGACCGCGGGGACGGCGGTCGCCGCCATCGACAGGGAACTGATTCCCAGGCCGACCAGAACGGGCGCCAGGCGGGGATCGGCGGCGGCCTCGCCGCAGACGCCGACGGGTCTGCCGACGGTGCGGCCCGCGTCGGCGCAGTGGCCGATCAGGTCGAGGAGAGCCGGCTGCCAGGGATCGAGCAGGTCGGACAGACGGCCGTCCTGGCGGTCGGCGGCCATCGTGTACTGACCGAGGTCGTTGGTGCCGATCGAGAGGAAGTCCACGTGGCGGAGGATGCGGTGGGCGCGGAGTGCCGCGGCGGGGATCTCGATCATCACGCCCACCTTCGCGAGTCCGTGGTGGCGGGCGCGGGCGGCGAAGGACGCGGCCTCGGCCGGGGTCGCCACCATCGGCGCCATGACCCAGACGTCGGCGGTGGTCGCGGCCGCGGCTTGGGCGATCGCGGCCAGCTGGTCGTCGAGCACCTGCGGGAGCCCGGCCGCCGTTCGCAGGCCTCTGATCCCGAGTGCGGGGTTCTCCTCCGGAGGCAGGCCGAGGAACGGCAGGGGTTTGTCGGCCCCGGCGTCCAGCGTGCGGATCACGACCTTGCGGCCCGGCAGCAGGTCGAGGACCTCGGCGTAGGCGGCGCGCTGCTCGGCGGGGGACGGAGCCGATCGGCGGCCGAGGAACAGGAACTCGGTGCGGAACAAGCCGACACCCTCGGCCTCGGGCCGGACGTCCTTGGCCGACCCGATGTTGAGCAGCAGCTCGACGGGATGGCCGTCGGCGGTGCGGCCCGGCGTGGCCGGGACCGCGACGCGCGTCTGCGGACGGCCCGCGCTCGCGGTGGCGGCGGATCCCCCGGCCCGCACCGTCCCCAGGTCGCCGTCCACCGCCACCACCACGCCGTCCGCGAGCTCCAGTGCTCCGGCGACCCCGACGACCGCCGGGATCCCCAGCGCCCGCGCCAGGATCGCCGTGTGGCTGGTCGGCCCGCCCCGCACTGTGACCACGGCCAGGACGTCCGCCGGATCCAGCATCGCGGTGTCGGCCGGCGCGAGGTCGTCGGCGACCAGCACGAACGGATGGCCGGGCGCCGGCAGCCCCGGCATCGGCGCGCCCAGCAGCCACGCGACCGCCCGATCCCGCAGATCCTCGAGATCGGCGGCCCGCTCGGCGAGATAGCCGCCGCCCTCGCGCAGCAGTCCGGCCTGCTCGTCGAACGCGGCGGTGACCGCGTGCGGCGCGTCGGCGCCGCCGGCGACCCGCGCCGCCACGGCCTCGGCCAGCAGCGGATCCGCCGCGATCATCGCCAGGGCCTCGAGGATCTCCCGCGCGGCGCCCGACGTGCGCGCCGCCCGGTCCTCGAGATCCTCGGTCAGGGCGGCCAACGCCGACCGCGCCGCGGCGGCTTCGGCCTCGGCGTCCGCGACGACCCGCGCCCCGGGCAGGGCCGGCGGCCGTCCCATCCGCGCCACCGGCCCGGACGCCGCACCCGCGCTGACCCCGAGACCGCTGAGCAGCGTCCGGGCCGTCACCTCACCCATCCGCCCGCGCCCCCTCGCCCTCTTCGTCCAGGTCCCGCCCCAACAGCTCGGCCAGCGCCGCCAGCACCTGCTCGGCGCCCTCCCCGTCGGCCTCCAGCGTCACCTCGGTCCCCTGCTTCACGCGCTGCGTCAGCACCGCCAGGATGCTGCGCGCGTCGACCGCCGGGCGGTCGCCCACCCGCAGCCGCACCGGCACCGGCTGCGCCGACGCCGCCCGCACGAACAGCTTCGCGGACCGCGCGTGCAGACCGCTGCGGGAACCGACCGTCACCGTGCGCTCCGGCATGCCTCGCTCCTCCCGCTCAGGGTTCGATGGTGACCTTGATCGCGGCGCCGCGCGCCACCAGGTCCAGGGCCTCGTGGACACGGTCCAGCGGCAGCCGGTGCGTGATCAGGTTCTTCACCGGCACCGCCCCGGACGCGATCAGCTCCAGCGCGCGGGCGTTCTGGTCGGGCGAGGAACCGTTCGCGCCGACGATCGTCAGCTCGCTGTAGTGCACCAGGTTGGAGTCGACCGTGATGGTCGGCTTGTCCTTCGGCAGGCCGCCGAAGAAGCTGACCCGGCCGCGCGGCGCGGCGATCCGCAGCGCCTGTTCCTGAGCCGCGCCGGCGGCGGCCGCCGTGATGACCACGTCCACGCCGCGGCCGTCGGTGAGCTTGCGGACCTGTTCCACCACGTCGCCGTCCTCGGCGCAGACCGCCTCGTCCGGCCGCGCCAGGGACGCGGCCAGTTCCAGACGTTCACGGTTGAGCTCCACCAGCATGACCCGGGACGCACCGCGCGAGCGGGCGAGCCGCACGTGCAGGCAGCCGATCGGCCCGGCGCCGAACACGACGACCACGTCACCGGCGCCGACCCTCGCCAGTTCCTGGCCGTTCAGCACGCAGGCCAGCGGCTCGGCCACGGAGGCCTCGTCGAAGCCGACCCCCTCCGGGACGCGGTGGAGCCCGCCGACGGCGAGCACCGAGCGCGGCACGATCATGTACTGGGCGAACCCGCCCTCGTACTGGTAGCCCATCGACTCCTGGTTCGTGCACACGGTCTGGTGCCCGCGCCGGCACTCCTCGCACGTCCCGTCCGGGATGGCGGCGATCACCTGCACCCGGTCGCCGGCCGCGAAGCCGGAGACCTGCGCGCCGACCTCGACGACCTCGCCGGCGATCTCGTGGCCGAGCACCCGCGGCGGGTCGATCCGGTAGTGCCCGAACCGGAAGATCTTCAGGTCGGTGCCGCAGGTGGAGCAGTTGCGGACCCTGATCTTCACCTCGTCCGGGCCCGGCGCCGGCTCCGGCATGTCCTCCAGGCGCAGATCGCCGGGACCGTGGAAACGTGCGACTTCCATGTTCTTATTCAGCCTCTCCGTCCGGCGTCAGCAGCCGGATCAGTTCCTTGACTCCGATGGCGGCGCGCAGCGCCTCGGCCCGGGCCGGGTCCATGAGGATCTCGGCGAGGTCGGCGAGGACGTCCAGGTGGCCCTCGCCGAGCGCGGCGATCGCCACGCACAGCACCACCTCGTCGCCGTCGCCCCAGTCGACCGGGGCGGCGAGGCGGACGACGGCCAGCGTGTCGCGGCGCACCAGCGCGCGTCCGGCCAGCGTGCCGTGGGGGATCGCCACGCCCTCGCCGATGAAGGTGGAGATCTCGTCTTCGCGGGCCAGCATCGCCTCGACGTAGCCCGCCTCGACCGCTCCGGCCTCGACCAGCAGCTCGCCGCAGGCCCGGATCGCCGTCTCCTTGTCGGCGGCGTGGACCCCGACCCGGACGGCCTGCTCGGTGCGCAGACCGTCGCGTACGTCAGACATCGATGGTGCCGCCGTCCTGGATCGCCTTGACGACCTTCTCCACGGCCGGGTCGCCGAGGAAGATCTGGAAGGCGACGACGGGCTTGCCCGGCGCCGCCGCCCGAGCCCGCTGGGCGAGCCCGGCGTTGGTCAGGATCAGGTCGGCGTCGGCGGGGATCGCCGAGACCGGCGCGTGGTCCACGGTCACGCCGTTGTTGCTCAGCTTGCGCTTCAGGGTCCCGGCCAGCATCACCGACGAGCCCATGCCCGCGTCACAGGCCACGATGATCTTCTTGATGCCGGAGGCGTCCAGGGCCGTCATGCCGCCGCCCCCTCGGTCGCGGCCTGCGCCGGGATCGCGGTGCCGGCGGCGTCGCCGGACTCCTCGGCCTCGGCCCCTGCTTCGGCCCCGGCCTCGGCACCGGCTTCAGCCCCGGCCTTCTCGCCACGTCCGAATCCGAGCAGCAGCGAGCCGACGACGCCATGGTGGCCACCGCGCCGATCACCGCGCCGCGCTGGCCGTGCACGATCCGGCCGCCGGTGTAGCCGATCAGGATCGGCAGCAGATAGGTGATCATCGGGCCGACGAGCTTGCCGAGGCCGGCCGACGGGGTCCAGCCCGTCGGGATGAACAGGGCCGTGATCAGGCCCCAGGCGATGAAGGCGCCGATGTTCGGCATCACCATGGAGGCCAGGGAGGAGCCGAACTTCTGGACCGTGGCCTTCAGCCCGGTGCCGGTCGGAGCCGGCGTGTAAGCCATCGTTGACATGTCGTCCTCCTCGGGACGGACTGTGTTCTCGGGGATGGGGCCCTTCGGGTAGTGCGATTGCGATGACCGGCTCAGCCGCCGTCGAGTGGCGGCGAAACCGGCGGTGGTCAGGTGTCGTGTCAGGTGTCGTGTCAGGTGTCGTACGCCGACAGGAGCTGCCCGCCGGGCCGGTTCTCCGGATCGCGGACGACCCGGACCCCCTCCCGACTGACGTCCTTCGGCCCCGGCATCCGGCTGCCCGGCAGCCCGACGGCGGCCCTCCCCCAGGACACCGCCTCGATCAGCGCGTCCTCCCCGGACGCCCCGGCCGCCTGCGCGGCCAGGAATCCGGCGAGCATCGCGTCTCCGGCACCGACGGTGCTGCGCGGTTCGACCGGGTCGGCGCGGCAGTACCGCGCTCCGTCCCGGTCCACCAGGACCGCGCCGTCGGGGCCGAGGCTGGCCAGCACGGCCCCCGCTCCCCGTTCCCGCAGTTCCTCGGCCGCCGCGACGACGTCCGAGACCTTCGCCAGCGGCCGTCCGACGGCCCCGGCGAGTTCCTCGCGGTTGGGCTTGATCAGGTCGGGTCCGGCCGGGACGGCCGCGACCAGGGCGGATCCGCTGGTGTCCACCGCGACGCGGAAGCCGTGCCCGGCGAACAGTTCGGTGAGGCGGGCGTAGACGCCGTCCGGGACGCCGGGCGGCAGGCTGCCGCACAGCACGGCCCAGGATGCGCGTGTCGCTTCGGCTGCTTCGGTGCCGGTTGCGGTGCCGGTTGCGGTGCCGGTGCCGGTGCCGGTGGTCTCGCCGGCGCCGTCCTCGCTCCCGCAAGCCCGGAGCATCGCCTCGCCGACCGCCGCCAGTTCTCCGGCGGTCAGCGGCGACCCGGGCTCGTTGATCTTCGTCGACGTGCCGCCGCCCTCGACGAGCGTCACGTTCGACCGGGTCCGGCCCCCGACCGGCACCGCGATGACCGGGATCCCGGCCTCCTCCAGCAGCCGCACCGTCTCCCGGCCGTCGGCGCCGCCGCACGGGATCACCGCACGGGACGCGACGCCGAAGGCGCGCAGCGCCCGGGTCACGTTGACCCCCTTGCCGCCGGGGTCGAGGTGCACGGAGACGGCGCGGTTCACCGCGCCGCGCCGCAGCCGGCGCAGCTCCAGCGTCCGGTCCAGGCTCGGATTGAGCGTCAGGGTGACGATCACGCCCGGACCACCCGCACGCCCGCGCCGCCGAACGCGGCGGCGGTCTCCTCGTCCAGACCCGTGTCGGTGACGAGGACGTCGACGTCGGCCAGCGTGCCGAAGCGGGCCATGCAGTCGTTGCCGACCTTGGTGTGGTCGGCCAGCAGGACCGTGCGCCGGGCCGCGGCGATCATCGCCCGCTTCACGGCAGCCTCGGTGACGTCCGGGGTAGTGAGACCGCGCGCCACCGAGACCCCGTTGGTCGCGACGAACGCCACGTCCGCGCACAGCTGCGACAACGGGGCCAGGGCCCAGTCGTCGACCGCGGCCATGGTGCGGCCGCGGATCCGGCCGCCGACCATGAGCACCGTGAGATGGGGGCGGGTGGCCAGTTGCGCGGCGAAGGCCGGGGCGTTGACCACCACGGTCAGCTCCCGGTCGACCGGCAGGATCTCCACCAGCCGGCCGGTCGTGGTCCCGGCGTCGATGATCACCGAGCCCTCCTCCGGCAGCTCGGCCAGCGCCGCCTTGGCGATCCGCTCCTTCTCCGCGGTCATCACCGCGTCCCGGGCGGCGACGCCGGGCTCGAAGCCGAGGCGCTCGACCGGGATCGCACCACCGTGCACCCGGCGCACCACCCCGGCGCGCTCGAGCGCCGTCAGGTCCCTGCGGATGGTCTCGGTGGTGACCGCCAGCTCCTCGGCCAGGGTGACGACGTCGACCCGGCCCTCGGCCCGCGCCTTCGCCAGAATCGCCAGCTGCCGTTCCTCCGCGTACATGGCCCGCCCCTGAGATCGCCGTCTCGACGTCGCGCCCGCTTGATTGGTTTCGGCGCCGTTTCTCTTTGTTCTTGTTGTTTCTACCGCACGGATCGAGGCCGGTCAACATCCAGTTCCGCCGCGAACGCGTCGAGCGCGGCGAAGGTCGCCTCGGGACGCTCCAGATGGGGGAGGTGGCCGGCACGCAGGATCAGTTCGAAGCGGGAGCCGGGGATCCGGGCGGCGAGTTCGCGGCCGTAGCCGGTGGTGACGATCCGGTCGGACTCGCCCCACAGGACGAGCGTGGGGACGTCGATCGCGGCCAGCCGGGCGGCCAGGGTCGGGTCGTGCATATAGGGGTCGCCCGCCAGGGCCCTGAGACTGGCCATGTTGGCGACGCGCTGCGCCCGCTGCTCCTCGGTGAGGCTCGCGGGGTCGACGTAGAAGCGGTCGGCGTCGTGGTAGCTGTACTCCGCGGCACCGCGGGCGTCGAGGGCGAAGAAGTCGCGGATCGGGTGGGCGTCCACGGCGATGCCGACACCGTCGACGATGACGAGGCCGCCGACGAGGCCGGCGTCGTCGCGGACCGCCATCTCGGCCGCGATCCAGCCGCCCACCGACGACCCGACGAGCAGCACGTCCCGATGGCCGGCCGTGGCCAGCTCGCCGAGGTAGAAGGCGGCCAGCGACGCGACGTCGACGAGCTGTTCCGGACGCTCGGTGCCGTTCCACCCGGGGTGGGTCGGCGTCAGGACGTGCATGCCGCGGCCGGCCAGGTGCTCGGCGAGGCCGGCGACGGTGGCCGGGCCGCCTCCGCCGTGCAGGACGAGGGCGACGCGGGCCGGGGCAGGGGCGGAGGCAGGAGCGGGGGTGAGGAAGTCATCAGAAGCCATGCCCGCCACCGTAGCTACGTATGCGTAGTTAAGCAAGCGTAGCTATTGATGCGTAGTCACGATAGGATGAGGCCCGTGCCCGTGGACATCGAATCGCTCGGACGCGCCGTCAAACAGGCGCAATACCGCAACCACCGCGCGCTGGAGACCGCTCTGGCGCAGGTCGGCACGACGCTCGTGCAATGGGACGCCCTGCGCGCGATCGCCCGGACGCCGGGCTCGTCGGGGCGGGAACTGGCCGCGGAGACCTTCCAGGGCGAGCAGTCGTTCGGCGCGCTGGCCGGGCGCCTGGAAGCGCAGAAGCTGATCGAGCGGCGGCCGGGTCGCGGCCGCCGGGTGGAGCACTTCATCACCGAGGCCGGGCAGCGGGTGCTGGCCGACGGACGGCCGTTCGCGTCCGGGGCCCTCGCCGAGTCCTTCGCCCCGCTGGACGAGGAGGAGCGCGCGACGCTGCTGGCGCTGCTACAGCGCATGGTCGGCGGTGCCGCGCGCGGCTGAGCCCTACTCCGGGTCCTCCAACTGGAACCCGACCTTCAGGCCGACCTGGAAGTGCCCGACTTCGCCGTCCACCAGGTGCCCACGGATCTGCGTGACCTCGAACCAGTCGAGTTTGCGCAGGGTGGCCCCAGCGCGCTTGAGGCCGTTGCGGATGGCAGCGTCGATGCTCTCGGGTGAGGAGCCGACGATCTCGGTGACGCGGTAAGTGTGTTCGTTGCTCATGTTCTGCCTCCCACGGCGGCGGACTTCCGGTCCACGCTCCCGCATCGGGGCCGCTCGCGCATCCGGGCCGTCCGAACGGGTGAGCCAGGTGGCGGGGCGGGCGGGGCGGGGGGACCGGGACGTGGTGAGATGGCGGCATGGCGCGTTTCGCAGGGTTCAGTGATGAGGCGTACGACTTCTACTTCGAGTTGGCCGCCGACAACTCGAAGGAGTACTGGACCGCGCACAAGCACGTGTACGAGCAGATGGTCCGCGATCCCATGCAAGCGCTGCTCGACGAGCTGGCGCCGGACTTCGCCGCCGATCCGTCGATGTTCCGGCCGTACCGCGACGTCCGCTTCAGCAAGGACAAGTCCCCCTACAAGACCCGCCAGACGGGTTTCCTGTCGACGGCGCGCGGCGTCGGGTACTACCTCTCACTGAGCATGGACGGGCTGTACGTCGGCGGCGGTTTCCGCTCGCAGGATCGCGAGCAGGTCAAGCGGTTCCGGGCGGCGGTCGACGACGACGTGACCGGGGCCGAACTCGCCGCGATCGTGGCGAGGCTGGAGAAGCGGGGCTTCACGATCGGCGGCCGGCAGGTACGCACTCGCCCGCGCGGCGTGCCCGCGGACCACCCGCGGCTGGACCTGATGCGCCGCGAGTACGTGAACGCTGGGCGCGACGTGGATCCGGCCGACGCCGCCGGACCGGGCTTCGTGGCCGTCCTCAAGAAGGACTGGCGGGCGTTGACGCCGCTGGTGGAGTGGGTGATGGCGAACGCGGCGCCGAGCATGGTGGAGCCGGATTAGAGGCCACCCCGGCCACGGGGCGGGCCGCGCAAAGGAGTCGCGACCCGATCACCGCGCCTGGCATGCTGGGCCCGTGGCGAAAGCGGAGATCACCATCACCTTCGACCCCGGCCTGCACCTGTTCGTCGCGGGTCCGAACCGGGTGCCCGCCGCGCCGGTCGAAACCGACGGCACTTCCAGCCTGGGCCATGTGGTGGAGTCGCTCGGCGTCCCGCTGACCGAGGTCGGCGCGCTGCTGGCGGACGGCCGGCCGGTGTCGCCCGGCCACGTCGCGGCGGACGGCGAGCACATCGAGGTCCGCAAGTTCACGACCCCGCAGCGCGTCGAGGGACCGCTGCGCCTGCTGCTGGACATCCACCTGGGCACGCTGGCGCGGCGGCTGCGGCTGCTCGGCATCGACACCGCGTATGAGACCCCTGATATCGGCGACGCCGCCCTGGCGGCCCGCTCGGCCGCGGAGCACCGGGTGATGCTGTCGCGCGATCGCGGGCTGCTGCACCGGCGCGAGCTGTTCGCCGGCGCGTACGTCTACAGCACCAAGCCGGCCGAGCAGGTGGACGAGGTGCTGGCACGGTTCGAACCGGAACTGGCCCCGTGGACCCGCTGCACCGCGTGCAACGGCGAACTGCGGGCGGTGACGAAGGAGCAGATGGGGGACCGGCTGCAGAGCGGGACCGCGCGGACCTACGACACGTTCGCCGAATGCGAATCCTGTGGTCAGGCCTACTGGCGGGGCGCGCACTCGACCAGCTTGAACGCGATCGTGGAGCGCGCGACGCGTAATCGGTAGCGGCCGTCGCGGTGACCGTACAAATACCCGGGCCCGCACCCGAGTGCGGGTAGTTGTGCCGGTACGACCCGCCGTCCGGGCCGATTACTGTCCCGTGGCCATGGGCCTGCTGGACAAGTTGAAGAGCCTGCTGGAGTTCAGCTTCAGAGTGCTGCCGGACGCGCCCCCGCTGACAGCGGAGCAGGAACGCGGCCTGGCACTGGGCGCCATGTACGCCGCCGACGACGTCCTGCCGGTCAACGCCCTGACGACGGAGTGCGACCCGCGCTCCGCGGCGAAGATCCTGGACGCGGGCTGGGGCGTGACGGACGCCACGACGGCGCGGGACACGTACGCGTTCCTGCTCCAGGGCGGCGGTCACCGCGCCGTCTACACCTGTGTCCGCGGCTACCTCAACGCCGGCTGGGACCTCACACGCTCCGACGAGCGGGCCCGCCTGGAACAGGCGACCCGCGAGATCCCGGCCGTGGCCGCCCAACGCGGCGAACGCCCGGACGTCGCCCTCCGCTACTTCAACGCCGCCTGGCCCCAGCGCGCGATGATGCAGTGGCACCACCCCCGCCGCATCATCGACTCGATCGCCGCCTGGGACGCGGCCCGCGTGGTGCACGTCAGCCGCTTCATCCTCGACGCCGGCTACCTCGACCCGGCCGAGGCGTGGTCCGCGATCGCGGAGGCGACGGCGATGTGCCGGTCGGAGTACGCCTCGTGGGAGGAGTTCCAACTCGGGTTTCTCGCGGGGCGGGCCTTCTGGCAGAGCAGTACCGGCGGGTATGACTCGATGGAGATGGGACGGGACTACCGGCGGTTCACCAGTTGCGGGAAGCAGTTGTTGACGCGGGTGGACAGTCCGTGGAGGCGGTGGGCTTGGTAGGGGGTCACGCTTCGACGTCAAAGCAGGTGGCGGTCCCAGATGGCGTAGGCCGTCGCGAGGAAGAAAGCTATCGCCAATAGCAGCAACGCCATAGCGGGTACAGCGTAGGCGATGCATGCAGCCGTGTTCGCCTCCTGTGACGCGAGGTTGAAGCCGAGGATCGCGCCGGCTGGCGCGCAGATCCCTCCGATCGGAGCCGTGATCGGGGCAAGTGCTGCGGCTACGATCTCGGTACCAGAGACGCCGCGACGCGCCTGTCCAGCCAGACAGAGGTAGAAGGCCTGACCCGCGACTGCGGCCACGGCGCAGAGACCGAATAGGACGTTCGCCACAATGTGCCCCATACTTTGAAAGTAGGCACGGCCGACGGCATCGTTTATCCGGGTTCGTACTCAGTCCGGCTCGGGAAGCTACTCAGGTACGCAGGACTCGGCGTACGGGAGGGGCTGCTCTGTGGCACGGTCGAAGGCGAAGAGCATCACGCAGCAGTTGATCGACGCGCAGCAACGGCGGGCCAAGGAGAAGGCCGCGCGGGAGAAAGCCGAGCGTGAGGTGGAGCAGAAAGAGCGGCGAGCTGCGGCGCGCAGGGCCGAAGCGGAGGCCCGGCGGGTGCAACGGGCGGCGGAGGCTGAAGCGCGGCGGAAGCAGGCGGCTGATGCGCGGCAGGTTGAGCAGGTCCTGCGGGGGATGGAGAAGCGGGAGACCGCGCGGCAGCAGGCTGAGGCGCGGGAGGCGTTGCTGAGGCAGCGAGAGGCGTTGCGGGCTGCGGAAGGGGAGGCTGCGCGGCGGTTGCGGGCGGAGGCCGCTGAACGGACTGCGGAGGTTGAGGGGCGGGTCCGGGCGATCGGCAGCATCTTGGCCGGGCGGGATCGTGGGCTGGAAGCCTTGCGAGAAGAGACCGACGGCGCGTACGAGAGCGACGGGGCCGAAGGTTTCGCCGAGTGTGTGGCAGCGATCCTGGCGGAGCGCGCGTTCCTCAAGCGAGGACGGCCTGTCCAGGTTGTCTACTCCCCCGCCAACCGGCGCCTGACGCTCGAAGTCGACCTACCGCGACGGGAGGGCATACCGGCCGAGAAGTGCTACCGCTATGTCGCCGCGCGCGAAGAAGTCGTTGCCGAGCCTCGCAAAGAGTCCGAGGTGCGGAGCATCTACCAGGACGCCGTCGCGCGCCTGATTCTCTGCGTCGCCGACTACGTCGCCGCGATCACCTCCGCCGCTCTCGTCGACGCCGTCGCCGTCAACGGCTTCGCGCGCACCACCGATCCCGCTACCGGGCACGCCGTCCGGCCTTGTCTCGTCAGCCTCCTGACTTCGCGTGAGGCCTTCGCGCACGTGGCCCTCGACGAGCCCGGCCTCGACCCTGTGCGCTGCCTGCAACGCCTCGGGGCACGCGTCTCGCCCAGTGCCTACGACCACGACGCCGTCCTTCCGATCGTGGAGCTCGATCTGGAGCGGCTCGGCGCTGCTGGGGATACACGGGACGCGCAGCTGGACCTGACCACGATGGATCCCTTCGCCTTCGAGCGCCTCATCCGCGATCTCTTCCTCGCCATGGGCTTCAAGGCCTGGCGGACGCCGGACAGTCACGACGGCGGCGTGGACGCCGTCGCCGTCCGCGACGACCTCGCCATCGGCGGCGTCTGCGTCATCCAGGCGAAGCGGTACAACCACACCGTGCCGGTCGAGGCGGTGCGCGCGCTGTTCGGGAGCATGCAGGCGCAGAAGGCCTCTACCGGAGTCGTCGTCACCACGTCGTCGTTCGGTCCGGCCAGCCATGCGTTCGCCGACGAGGTCGGGCGCATCACGCTCATCGACGGCCCGCGGCTCAGGGTCCTGCTTGAAGAGCACCTCGGCATGGCGGTCCGGATCAGTGCAGAACCGCCGCGGACGCGGTGAGGGTCAGAGCGGTGGGGCCGCCGTGGCGGGACAGGCGGCGGAAGAAGCCCAGGATGCCGGCCAGACCGTAGGCCCAGGAGGCGCTGTAGTCCGTCGGGTTGTTCTTCACGAACACCGGGTGGTCGGCGGGGCCGGCGCTGCGCAGGAGCATCTGGGCGGCGACCGCGTGCGCGGCGTCCCAGTACTTCTCGTCGTCGTCGTGGGCCGCGACGTCTATCAGCATGTTGCCGATGCCGGCGAGGCCGCAGCACTGGACCGGCTTGTCGACTCGGGGGATCAGGGCGATGCACGCGTCGGCGGCGCGGCGGGCGGCGGCGACGTACTGCGGCTCCCCCAGGTGGTCGCCCGCCATGAGCAGCGATGACGCGATACCGGACAGTCCCTGGCACCAGGACGCGGCCAGGGGCACCGTCGTGGGCCGCCGGGACTTGGCGACCAGCCGGTCGGAGCGGTGCATCAGGTCCCGGGCGCGTTCGTCCGCGGCGGCGAGGATGGTGGTGTCGCCGAGGCGGGCGCCGATGGCGGCGAGGGCGTCGACGGTGCCCGCCAGGCCGTGCCCCTTGGCCGCCGACGGCTCGACGCCCGCCGGCTCGGGCAGGGTGCCGGGCTGGGCGGTCTCGTCCGGGGCGGTGTTGGCCAGGACGTGTTCGGCGCAGGCGCGGGCGACGTCCAGATGCTCGGCACGGCCGTCGAGGTCGTGCAGGAGCAGGTGCCCGAGGCCGACGCCGGACGCTCCGCTGATCAGGTCGCAGTACTCGGGCTTCCAGTCCATCTGGGCGCCCCAGCCCGGCGCCGGGTGCACCATGCGGGCCGGCAGCCGCCGGCGGGCGCTGAGCCGGAAGTAGTCGAGCCCGGTGCGTCCGGTCCACAGGCCCGGTCCGAGGCCGACGACGTCGGCTCCCGCCTCGCTGAAGCGGACCAGTCCGGCGGCGAGCTCGGCGGTGCCCGGCGTGTCGAGGTGTTCCAGCAGCTCCAGGCCGATGCCCGCGCCGCCCCGGTACACGCACCCGTCGACGCCGACCTTCTCGTGGCGGGGCACCTCCGTCAGGACCCTGCGGGTCTGCGCCATGAGATCGGCCAGGACGTTGCCGGTGATCTCGGCGACCAGCGCCTCGCTCACCGGGGCCGACGGCGGCAGAGGCGTGCGCGTCGGCGCCGCTGTGGCGAACGCGCCCGCGGCCATGCGGCGGGCCGCGTCGTGGGCGCGGGCGTCGTCCATGCTGAGCAGGTCGCAGATCAGGCCCAGGACGCCGGCGGGGCTCTCGCCACAGCGCGCACGGATCATCCGCAGCGCCGCGCGGCGCGGCTCGTCAACGTCGGCGCTCAGCACCACCGGCGGCAGCGCGGACCAGGCGTAGAGCAGTGTGGCGCCGAGCGCGACGAGGTCGTCGCCGGTCGTCGGCTCCTGGTGGCGGAACTGGCGGGCCGAGGAGTAGCCGGAGGTGCCGCCGGGCAGGTGCAGGCCGTTGAAGCCGGCCAGGCCGAGGTCGATGAGGGTGGCGGCGCCGTCCGGGCCGATGACGACGTTGCGCGGGTTCAGGTCGCGGATCAGGACCCCGCGTCCGTGCACGGCGAGGATGACGCCCGCCATGCGCTCGGCGAGCCGTTCGAGGGTGCGCCCGGGCACGGCGCCGGGTTCGCCGGCCGCGGCGTAGCGGCCGTGCTCCACCACGTCGTCGGCGAGGTTGAAGCGGCCCACGTCGCGGGTCACCAGGAACTCGTCGGCCTCGGTGCGGAAGTGGTCGACGTAGCCGGCGACGCCCTCCACGCCGCGCAGCGCCGCCAGGACCCGGCGTTCGTTGCGGACCCGCAGCCGGGTGTCGACGCCGTCCTCGCCCTCGTCGACCAGAGCGCGACTCTGCTTGACGATCACGCGGCTGCCGTCGCGCAGGTCCACGGCGCGCATCACGTCGCCGCGGCCGGCGTGCACGATGCCGCCGTCGATCTGGAAGTGGTCGCCGAGGAGGGTCGGCGGGTCCGCTTGGTCCGGGCGGGCAGGCCGGGCGCGGCGGCCGCGCTCGCCGGTGAACGGGTCCACGGCCCAGGCGGGCTGCCGGTACCGCTGCGTGGCCAGCGCCGGGAACTCCTCGCCGTCCGGGCCGGTGAGGGTCAGCACGAGCTTGCCCTGCGCGTCGGCGGTCCACGGCTTGTCGATCGGGCCGTACCGGTAGTAGACGGGGGCGTCGGGGGCGACGCGGCGGTCGCTGAGCACGCGCGGCGCCGCCCAGCCCTGTAACAGCCGGGCGAGCAGCAGGCCGACTTCGCGCACCCGGTTCTGCTCCGGGTAGACGGTGAAGGCCTTGCCGATCGAGGAGGGGGTGGTGGTGCCGTCGTTGAGGCGGGCCAGTGCGTCGGACGAGCGGGCGAGTTTGAAGGCGCAGCCCTCGGCGAGCAGCGCCGGGAGGATCGCGTCCGCGGTCGCGCCCAGGGTGGTGATGCGGCTGGAGACGTGCAGCTTCCACCCCTGTTCGGGGACGCGCGCGCCGTGCGGCAGGACCATCAGCCAGACCGGCCCGGGCTGGGTCCGCACCGGGGTGCCGGCCCGTTCGGCGTGGGCCGCGACCAGGCGTTCGACCTCTTCCGCCGACAGTCCGCCCTTCATGTCGACCGTTCCCTCTTCCCGTGGAGCCGTGGTGCCGTCCGTGCCATCAAAGCCGTCAGTGCCGTCAGTGCCGTCAGTGCGTCGGACCGTCGCCGTCCTCGTGCCGGGGCCGCGCCGGGGCCCTGGGTGTCCGCGGGACCGCCCGGGCCGCTACCGGGGGACGTCCGCGGCGAGGAACCACTCGCCGGCGTCGTCGCCGGAGCAGTGGAAGCACTGCGTATGGTCGCGGCTGGCGTCCACCACATTGCTGAAGGCGGTGTCGACGTCGAGGTCTTCGGTGGCGGTCTCGCGCGGCTCCAGTTCGAGCAGTTCGGTCATCGTCGGCGCTCCTCAGGACAGGGCGGCTGATGTGCGGACTCTGCTCTGTCTAACCAGCCGGAAGGCAGGCGTCAATAGGTGATCCACTGGGATCTAGGCAGGCGCCGGTGGCGCGTCACGGCGTCCCGCGTAACCCTCCGCGACCAGCATCAAAACCATGACAACGGTGAGGCCCAGCAATTGGGCGGCCGACGCGACTCGGGCCAGCGGGACGGTGGCGAGCACGGCGGCCGCGCCGAGCGCCCGGTAGCGCCGCGGCCCGATGCCCAGACTCAGGCGGAAGCCCAGGTCACCGAGCAGGAAGGCGGCGACGCCGCCGGCCAGGGCGACGGCCGGCGCGGTGCCCAGCGCGTCGCCGAGATGGGCGATCGCCTTCTTCAGTCCGGCGGCGAGGATGGCGACCCCGAGCAACATCGGGATGAAGCTGTAGTAGTAAGCGAGCATTCCCAGGCGGAAACGGGAGATTCCGCGAGCGGCGCCGAGCGCGTGCTCGGCGGCGGACTCGTCGGTGCCGAAATACGTCCACCACAGGGTGGCGGCCAGCCCGAGCGCCAGGGCTATGCCGGAGGCCAGGGCCCAGTCCAGCGGGAGATCGGCGGCGCCGACGCCGATCGCGACCACGGACTCGCCGAAGGCGATGATCAGCAGCAGGCCGTGGCGTTCGACGAAGTGCGCCGGGTCCAGCTCGCCGACCTGCTCGGTGACCGGGGCGCGGCCGGCCGCGTACTCGCCGGTGATGCGGGAGGAGACGATCGGCGCGAGCTGCTGGAGCAGCACGGCGGCGACCCAGAGCGCGTCACCGGCCGTGCCGTCGGCGGCTCCGGCGAGCGTGACGCAGCCGGCGGCGACCAGGTTCGGGATCGCGAAGCTGAGGACGTACTTGCCGTGGATGAGCGCGTAGAGCGTGCTGTGGACGGCGGTGACGAGGATGAACGCCAGTCCGAAGGCGACGCCGTCGCTGGTGAAGACCTTCGGCACGGCCAGCGCACAGGTGAGGAAGCCGAACATGCCCGCCACGAGGATGACGCGCCGGGCCAGGTTCTCCGGCGGGACCTGGTTGGTGAGGTAGGCGTAGGCGCCGTACATCCAGTACAGGATCGCGAAGATCAGCAGCACGCGGCCGGCCTGCGCGAAGGACAGGTCGTCGGCCAGCAGCACCGTCAGCTGGGTGATGGTGAAGACGAAGACGAGGTCGAAGAACAGCTCCAGCGTGGTGACGCGGCGCGGGACCGGATCGTGCTCGGTGCCGGGTGGACTCTCGACGGGAGCGGGCGTGGCAGTCATGGTCTCCCCCTGCGTGACTGATCGGTCCTTCACCCTAACGGGCGAAGGACCGCGTGATCGTCACTCGTTCACCCGCGCGCCAGCCGCTCCGTGAGCCGCTCCTTGGCCGCGGGCCACTCGTCCTTCAGCATCGAGAAGTACACGCTGTCGCGCCACGTCCCGTCCGGCCGCAGCCGGTGCCGGCGCAGTACGCCCTCGCGGCTGGCCCCGAGCCGCGCGATCGCGTTCTGCGAACGCTGGTTCATGTGGTCCGTCTTCCACTGCACGCGCCCCATCCCGAGGTCCTCGAAGGCGTGGGTGAGCAGCAGCAGCTTGGACTCGGTGTTCACCGCGCTGCGCCAGTACGCGCTGCCGTACCAGGTCCAGCCGATCTCCAGCCGCTCGTCGACGGGGCTGATGTCGAGGTACGTGGTCCAGCCGATGGCGCGCCCGGTCTCCAGCAGCACGACCGCGAAGGCGACGTAGTCGCCGGTGAGCACGGTGTCCAGCTTCTCGCCGAGTTCGGTCTCGGTGCGGGGCGTCGGGCCGCCCTGCCACTGCCAGACCGCGTCGTCGTTGCCGCCGGCCGCGAACAGGTCGGGCAGGTGGTCGCGGGTGAGGGGCTCGAGGCGCACGTGGCGGCCGGTCAAGGTCACGGGTGCGGGAGTCTTCGCAGGCATGATCGAATGCTATTCAAGAATTGAACTAGTAGCAACTGTCATTGTACTAGTTCAATGCGGGGAGAGTCGGCGGCATCAGGCTTCGAGCTCGGCGGCCGCGCCCGCGAGCAGCAGGTCGAGCGCCGCCGGGTAGGCGCTGTCGTTCATCCGCGCCACCAGCAGCGGCGCGGCGGCGGCGATGTGCGGATGCGTCGCGGCGGGCAGTCGCGCGTACGTGGCCCGCCATTGCTGCTCGTCCGCCTCCCGTGCCTGGTCCGGCAGCGCGAGCGAAGCGGCGTCCAGGGCGGCGAACGCCAGCGTCTGGTCGATGAAGGCGTGGTAGACCCGTGCGGCGGCCGCGCCACGGAATCCGGCGGTGTGCAGGATGCCGAGGATCGTCTCGTCGGCGGCGATCTCGTGGGAACGGCCCGACACCCGGTTCGCCGTCAGCTGCGCGGCCTGCGGATGGGCGAGATACGCGCGGTGGATGCGTGTTCCCAGCGAGCGCAGGTCTTCGCACCAGTCACCGGTGGGCTCCCAGCCGTCGAGAGCGCGGTGGATCAGTTCGTCGCCGATGGCCAGGACCAGGTCGTCCATGCCCGCGAAATAGCGGTAGACGGCACTGGGGTCGGCGCCGAGGGCCAAGCCGAGGCGGCGCGCGGACAGTCCGGCGGCGCCGTGTTCGGCGAGCATGCGCAGCGCGGTCGCGACGATCAGGTCGTGGGTCAGGACGGTGCCCTGCTTGGTGGGGCGGCGTCGGCGGCGGGCGCTCTCGGGCGTGGGGGGCATGACCGGCAGCGTAGCGGCTTATGTCAACACCATTGACGTTAGCGGGGCGGCGCCGGTTCGATCCCGGCATGCGCATCCTTCTTGTGGGCGCCGGCGGTGTCGGCACCGCCGTGACCCGTATCGCCGTTCGCCGTCCCTTCTTCGAGCACTTCGTGGTGGCCGACTACGACCCGGCCCGCGCCGCGAGCGCCGTGGCCGCGCTCGGAGGCGACCCCCGCTTCGTCGCGGCCCGCGTCGACGCCTCCGACCGCGGCGCCGTCCGCGCGCTGCTCGCCGAGCACCGTTGCGACGTGCTGCTCAACGCCACCGACCCGCGTTTCGTACCGCCGCTGTTCGAGGCCGCGCTGGCCGCCGGCGCCGACTATCTGGACATGGCCATGTCGCTGTCGCACCCTCATCCCGAGCGGCCGTACGAGGAGTGCGGCGAGAAGCTCGGCGACGCCCAGTTCGCCCGCGCCGGGGAGTGGGAGGCGGCCGGACGGCTGGCGCTGGTCGGCATCGGCGTCGAGCCGGGCCTGTCCGACGTCTTCGCCCGGTACGCCGCCGATGAGCTCTTCGACGAGATCGACGAGATCGGCGTCCGCGACGGCGCGAACCTCACCGTCGAGGGCTACGACTTCGCGCCCTCCTTCAGCATCTGGACCACGATCGAGGAGTGCCTGAACCCGCCGGTGGTCTACGAGCGCGAGCGCGGCTGGTTCACCACCGCGCCGTTCAGCGAGCCGGAGGTCTTCGACTTCCCCGAGGGCATCGGGCCGGTGGAGTGCGTGAACGTCGAGCACGAGGAGGTGCTGCTGGTCCCCCGTTGGATCGACGCCAAGCGGGTGACCTTCAAGTATGGGCTCGGCGACGACTTCATCAGCAAGCTGAAGACCTTGCACGATCTCGGGCTGGACCGCACCGAGCCGGTGGTCGTGGGCAGCGCCCGCGGACCGGTGGCGGTGTCGCCGCGCGACGTCGTCGCCGCCGCGCTGCCGGACCCGGCGACGCTCGGCGACCGGATGCGCGGCAAGACGTGCGCGGGGACGTGGGTGACCGGCACCAAGGACGGCGCGCGCCGCGAGGTGTACCTGTACCACGTGGTCGACAACGAGTGGTCGATGAAGGAGTACGGGTCGCAGGCCGTGGTGTGGCAGACGGCGATCAACCCGGTGGTGGCCTTGGAGCTGCTGGCGACCGGGGCGTGGAACGGGGCCGGGGTGTTGGGCCCGGAGGCCTTCGCACCACGGCCGTTCCTGGACTTGCTGGTGGAGTACGGCTCGCCGTGGGGGATGCGCGAGGGGCACTAGCGCCAGGTGGCGGCGTTCTCGGCGGCGTACTGCGCGAGGCTGCGGGCCGGACGCCCCGTGGCCCGTTCCACGACGTCGGTCACCGGGGCGTTCACGCCCTCGTGGATGAGGTCGTACAGGCCGCGCTGCCAGGTGATCGCGCGCTCCCGCACACCGGCCGCGCGCAGGTTCTCGGCGGCCTGCTCGTGGCTGATCGGATGGTAGGTCAGGTCTTTGCCCGCGGCGTCGCCGATGGTCTTCAGCGCCTCGGCATACGTCAGGCTCTGCGGACCGGTCACGTCGTAGGTCTGGCCGGTGTGGCCGTCCTCGGCCAGCGCCGCCGCGGCGACCTCGGCGACGTCGCGGGTGTCGACGAAGCTGAGGGCGGCGTCGCCGGCGGGCAGGTCCAGCGCACCTTTGTCGCGCAGGCCGGCCGCGAAGGCGTTGCCGAAGTTCTGGATGAACCAGTTGGGCCGCAGGATGGTCCACTCCTTGCCGGAGGCGCGGACGTCACGTTCCCAGTCGGCCATCATGACCTCCGGCGGCAGCCGGTCGGCGCCGATGACGGACAGCAGGGCCACGCGGCGGAGGTCGGGAGCCTCGGCGAGGAGTTCGCCGACCAGGGTCTCCCCGGTGGGGTGCGCGTAGGGGCCGACCATGTAGAGGCCTGAGGCGCCTTCGAGCGCCGGCGCCCAGGTGCCGCGGTCGGCCCAGTCGAAGCGCACGGGGCGGACGGCGTCACCGTGGTGCGCGGTGTCGGGAGTGCGGCTCGCGGCGGCGACCTTCACACCGCGCGCGGTGAGGGCCTCGACCACCGAGCGTCCGGTCTTGCCCGTCGCGCCGATCACCAGGACGGTCATCTTCATCAGCTCCCTGTTGCTTTCTGTTGCTGGCGAGTTCCACGGTAGGAGGGCGGTGGCGGATGATGAATGTCGTCGAATCCTGAAAACATATCCGATCGTCCGAGCTATCATCGGCGGCATGGATGTCCTCACCGATGCCCTGGGCGCGATGCGCGTCGGGCAGACGCGGTCGGCCCGCACCGAGGTCCGCGCGCCGTGGGGGCTGCGGTTCCCGGCGGTCGGCGGGACTACGTTCCACGCGCTGCTGCGCGGCCGGTGCTGGATCCTGCCGCCGGACGGCGAGCCGGTGGCGATGGCGCCGGGCGACGTGGTGTTCCTGCGCCACGGCAGGACGGTCTCGTTGGCCGACGACCCGGCGACGCCGCTGCGCGACTTCCGGCCGGAGGGCTGGCGTCCGGGGCAGGTGATCGGGCGGGTCGACGTCGAAGGGCCGGGCGAGCGGTCCCTGCTCATCTGCGGCGCCTACCAGCTGGGGCGCAGCCGGCCGCACCCGCTGCTGGCCGAACTGCCGGACCTGCTGCACCTGCGCGCCGGCGAGGGCCCCGGCCTGGCGGCGGCCGTCGCGCTGCTGGGCGAGGAACTGGAGCAGGAACGCCCCGGCCAGGACGGCGTGGTGCCGGCGCTGGTCGACGCGATGCTGCTGCTGATCCTGCGGACCTGGATCCACCGGGACGCCGGCGAACCGGTCCCAGGCTGGCGCGCGGCGCTGACCGACCGGGCGATCGGCGAGTCCCTGACGGCGCTGCACGACGACCCCGCGCGGGGCTGGACCGTCGCCGAACTCGGCGACCGCGCGGGCCTGAGCCGCTCGGCGTTCGCGCAGCGCTTCACCGAGCTGGTCGGCGAACCGCCGCTGACCTACCTGACCTGGTGGCGCATGACTGTGGCCGGCCGCCTGCTGCGCGAGTCGGACGCACCGCTGAGCACGGTGGCGCAGCGCGTCGGCTACTCCTCGGAGTTCGCGTTCGCGAAAGCGTTCAAGCGGGAGTACGGGGTCGCGCCAGGGCGGTATCGGCGGCAGCCCGCGGCGACGTAGGAGACTCCCCGGAAAACCAGCGCCGCCCCCGGCTCAGGAATGCGGGGGCGGCGCTGTCCGGACGCCGCCCCGGCTCAGGAAAGCGGGACGGCCTCCCCGGGGCCGCCCCGGCTCAGGATTTCGGGGCGGCTCCGGCGTGTCGCCCCGGCTCAGGAATGCGGGGCGGCACTGTCTCGGGCGGCCGGCGCGGCCGCGGTTCGGGTGGTCTGGGCTGATCTGGGCTGGTCTGAAGTGGTCTGAGGTGGTCTGAGGTGGTCTGGGGTGGTCTGGGGTGGACCGGAAGGCGGGTTCGGCGGTCAGGCCGCCGGGACATCACCGGCCTCGTCGGCGCCCGCGGGCATCGTGATGACGACCCCGAGCTCCTGCCGGATGGCGTGCGCGGCGGCGCCGAACACGAGACTGTGGGTACCCAGCGTCGAGGAACGCAGGACCAGCTGTTCGAAACCCTCCATGACACGCAGCGCCAGCAGGTCGTTGACGGCGCGCATCAGCGGCGGCCCGAGCGGGTCGCCGGCCAGCGGCCCTCCGAGGATGAACTCGGTGACGTCCAGCGTGCCGGCCAGCGTCGACAACAGCCGGGCGATCTCCTTGGCGGCCCGGCCGACGCGCTCGCCGAGCGCGCGGGAGTCCTGGTCGTCGCCACCGGCCAGGTAGCGGGCGACCGCCTGGTCGGTGGCGTCGCCGCGGATCGTGGGCTGCGCGGCCACCGTCTCCAGGCAGCCGATCAGGCCGCAGTGGCAGCGCAGCGAGGTGCCGATGTCGATGTGGCCGATCTCGCCGCTGCGGAACGCGCCGCCGTGGTAGAGGCGGCCGTCCAACACGATGCCGGCGCCGATGCCGGTCCCGATCCAGAGCACCACCACGGTGTTGACGCGGTCGGTGGACAGCGCCACCTCGGACAGCGCGACCGCGTTGGCGTCGTTGACGACGTGCACCGGCAGGCCGTCGCACTGCTCCTGGAGCTCGTGGCCGAGGGACACCATGTGCCAGCCGTAGTTGACGGCGGCACGGATCACGCCGTCGTCGCCGACGATGCCCGGCACCGCGACCCCGACCCCGGTGATCCGGCCCGGCGTGGGCGCGGCCATCCGGTGCACCATGTCCGCGACCTGGGTCAGCGCGGGCGCGTCCAGCGGGCGCGAGACCGTCTCGGTGGCCTCCATGTGGCCGTTGAGGGTGAACCGGCTGGCGGTGATCCGCTCGTTGGCGACCTGCACCCCGACGAACCGGTGGTGGGCGTCGTCCAGGTCCAGCAGCACCCGCGGTTTCCCGACCGGCTGCGCCTCCCGCCCAGCCTCCCGGACCAGCCGCCGCTCGATGAGGTCGGCGACGATCTCGGAGACGGTCGCGGTCGGCAGCCCGGTCTCCCGGATCACGTCGGTGCGCGAGAACCGGCCACCACCCGCGGCGACGCACTGGAGCACCAGCACGTCGTTGCGGGCCCGAAGGGAACTCTTCGTCCCCTTCTGGGTGAACCGGAGCTGGGTCACACCGCCGCCACCCTTCTTGCATCGTTCATCGATGAAACTTCGCGGGAACTGTAGGGCGGCCGCACTAACGCGGTCAAGGGGATGACGGGCGCGGCGCGCGGACCAGCGTCGACGCGAAACGTCCCGTGAGACGGCGGACCGCGCGCCGCCGCAGGTCAGATCCACATCGCCGGAACATTCGGAGACCGATGAATCCTCCGTCCCAGGACTCGGCAAGGAAATGGTCTAGTCCCTTGACGCGGCCATTGGTCTAGTCCACGCTCCTGGCAGCGGGGTCGCTTGGACATCGAACCGATGAGGAGACCTGATGGTCACGAGCACACCACCCGGGCCGTCCCGCCGCCTGGCGGGCGTCCTGTCCGCCCTGGCCGCCGCCGCGCTCGCCGCCGCCGGCGTCGCGCTGGCCGCGACCGGCGCCAGCGCCGCGGACGCGAACCTGGTGGCGAACCCCGGGTTCGAGACCGGGGCGCTGTCCCCGTGGTCCTGCACGGCCGGCAGCGGCTCGGTCGTCGGGAGCCCGGCGCACTCCGGCTCGCACGCGCTGGCCGCCGCCGCGACGTCGTCCGACGACGCGCAGTGCACGCAGACGGTCAGCGTGCAGCCGAACTCGTCCTACACGTTGTCGGCGTGGGTGCAGGGCAACTACGTCTACATAGGTGCGACCGGGACGGGCACCACCGATCCCAGCACCTGGAGCTCCAACGGCGCGTGGAACCAGCTGACCACGAACTTCACCACCGGGGCCTCGACGACGAGCGTCACGATCTATCTGCACGGGTGGTACGGGCAGGGCACGTACTACGCCGACGATGTGAGCCTGATCGGGCCGTCGGGCGGCTCGACGAGCACTCCGCCGACGACGCCGTCCACGACACCCACGACGCCGTCCACGACGCCCACGACCACGCCCACCACTCCCCCGACCACACCCACCACGCCGACCACGTCGCAGACCACCACCCCGCCGCCCGACAGCGGCTACGCGCACCCGGCGTACTTCATGCCGCTGGACAACAGCCCGCAGGCGATCTCGGACATCGTGGCGGCCGGCGAGAAGCAGCTGAACCTGGCGTTCGTCCTGGACTCCGGCGGCTGCACGCCGGCATGGGGCGGCAACGCGTCGACGTCGGTCGCCTCCGACAGCACGGTGCTGGCCGACGTGAACGCGATCCGCGCGGCCGGAGGCGACGTCGCGGTCTCCTTCGGCGGCTACAACGGGACCGAGCTCGGGTCCACCTGTGGCAGCGCCTCGGCTCTGGCGAACGCCTACCAGCAGGTCATCACCAAGTACAAGCTGAACCACGCCGACTTCGACTACGAGAACACGGCGCTGGACAGCAACACCGCGGTCCGCTTCGGCGCGATCAAGATCCTGGAGGCCGCCGACCCGAACCTGAAGGTCTCGCTCACCATCCCGATGACCACGATCGGCTTCCCGGGCTCCGGGACCGACGAGATCCGGCAGGCGGTGGCCGCCGGCGCCCGGCTGGACGTCGTCAACATCATGGACTTCGACACCGGCCTGACCTCCGGCACCGAGGTCGGGCAGACCGAGACCATCGCCGGCGACGCGGTGGCCCAGTTGCAGTCGATCTACGGCTGGACCGCCGCCCAGGCCTGGTCCCACCTGGGCCTGCAGATCATGAACGGCCACACCGACCAGCCCTCGGAGCTGTTCACCCAGAGCGACTTCTCGGCCCTGCTCGCCTTCGCGAAGGCCAACCACCCGGCGTGGTTCGCGTACTGGTCGGTCAACCGGGACCGGGCCTGCGACCCGAGCGTGCCGCACAACTGGGCCGACGGGACGTGCTCCAGCGTGGCGCAGAACCCGTGGGATTTCACGAAGATCCTCGTGCAGTACAACGGCTGAGCCGGGACACCTGGACTCCGCGCCGGAGCGGCGGCGCGGAGCGGGGCGGTTGCCGCCGACAAGGGATGTCGGTGGCAACCGCCTACGTTCGGGACGTGAACTGCCCGTCATCGGGTGCGTGTACGAGCTCGGAGTCGTGGTCCACGAGCGTTCGGCGTGGATCCGCCACATGCTGACGCCGAAGCAGCCTGACATGGGCACATGCCTGTCCGACGTCCTGCCCACGGGCCTGCGGGATTTCCCTGGGCAGGCCCCTGCCAACGCAAACCCTTGACTCACACCCGCCGCCATCCTATCTTCGGCCGCAGAAATGCGGAACGTCGTTCCGCTAGACGGAATGGAGGATGGCCCGATGAGCCATGCCCACTTTCTCGATGCACGTTCCTCGGCGAGCCCGCCACTGTGGCGCCGCCGGCTCACCCTCGCCCTGGCCGCCGCCCTCGGCCTCGGCGCGGCGGTCGCCGGCGTCGACGCGGCCCACGCCGCCACGACCACGACCCTCGCGCCTACGGCCATCACCACCACGGCCGGGGTCACCGGCTCGGGACAGTCGGTGGCGAACCTGGCGGTGCAGGACCAGTCCGGCACCACCAACACCTGGACGAAGTACGTGGAGTTCTCCGGTTCCGGCTCGACGCCCTACGCCGGCTACCGCGCCTACACCCTGCCCAGCTCGGTCTCTCCGGCCAGTGTGACCGGGCTGAAGGTGGCGGCGAACTACCGGGGGCCGGCCAGTGCCACCCAGACCTGGACGTGGAGCCTGTACAACTGGACGACCGGCACCTGGTCCTCGATCGGCACCAACGCCGGCGCGCCGGACTGGGGCTCGTGGAAGCTGCTGACGTTCGACCAGACCAGCGGCGCCTCCGCGTTCGTGTCCGGCACGGGCGCGATCCGGGTGCAGCTGCGCGCGAACGACACCGCCGACAGCGCCGACGTGGACTACGAGGCGGTGACGGTCACCAGCGGCAGTGGTGACACCACGGCGCCGTCCACACCGGCCGGGCTGGCGGTCACTGGCACCACGGCCTCGTCGGCATCACTGTCCTGGACCGCCTCCACAGACGATGTCGGCGTGGCCGGGTACGAGGTCTTCCAGGGCGGCGGCGCTTCACCGGTCGCCACGGTGACCTCGACGAGCGCGACCGTCGGCGGTCTGACCGCGGCTACCGCGTACACGTTCACGGTGCGGGCCTTCGACGCCGCAGGGAACCTGTCGCCGGCCTCCGCGCCGGTGACCGCGACCACCGCGACGTCCGGCGGCCTGTGGCAGCCGCCACTCAACAGCCGGTGGCAGTACCAGCTGCAGGGCGACGCCGCGTACGCGAGCACCGGCGGCGTCGACGTCGACATCTGCACCGTCCCCTACACCGGCGGCGCCTGCGTGAAGCCGGCGGTGTTCGACATCGACCTGTACGCCGACGCCAACGTGGCCGGCAACAACACCACCCTCAACACCGCCGCGGTCGCCGCCATCCACGCCAACGGCGCCCACGCGATCTGCTACGTCGACGCCGGCGGCATCGAGAAGTACCGCCCCGACTACCAGGCGGCGGTCGACTGGGACAACGCCCACAACCACCAGCTCATCGGCAAGCCCTACCCCGGCTTCCCCGACGAGAGCTACGCCAACATCAACAACAACGTCGGCCAGCGCGACTTCCTCCTCCAGCGCATGGAGGCCCGCGTCTCCAAGTGCAAGCAGGCCGGCTTCGACGGCGTCGAGTTCGACGTGGTCAACGCCTACGAGGACGGCCAGGCGACGACCGGCTGGGACATCAGCGCGGCGACGCAGATCACCTACAACACGGCCCTCGCGGACCTGGCCCACCGCTACGGCATGTCGGTGGCGCTGAAGAACGACATCAGCCAGATCCCCCAGCTGCTGAGCAAGTTCGACTACGCGATCAACGAGCAGTGCATCCAGTACTCCGAATGCCTGTCCAGCCAGAACGGCGGCTACGGCTACGACCAGTTCACGAACGCGGGCAAGGCCGTGTTCCAGGTCGAGTACACCGAGAAGGCCAGCGGCGGCGGCTACACGGACCAGGCACCGGCCCGGTGTGCGACGGCGAACGGGTATGGGTTCAACTCGATTCACAAGAATGCGGATGCGACTTTGTTCTCGCAGCCGTATCTGCCCTGTAGGTAAGCGATAGCGCGCGGCGGGTCGGCCTCTGGAACGGGGGCCGACCCGCCGCGGCGGCTTGGGAGGAGTTCCTCGAACTCGACGACGTGCTGACGCGCCTCGGCGAGGGGGCCGAGGCGCGGTTGGCGTATCAGATGGGGTTCCCGGTGGCCGGGGTGGTCTGACGCCGGTCAGCCGACGTCGACCAGCCGCAAAATGTTGTCGGCGTACAGCGCCGGAAGCGCCTCGGCAGGCAGATCGAGCGCCGACACGTCCCAGCGTCCCATCGGCGGGATCTCGCACCCGGGCGCGTAGGGGAACGCCTCGTCGTCGGTCTCCAGGAAGCGGAACCAGGTGTGGTACCCCTCCTCCTCGATGGGGAACTGGTCCGTGCCGAAGACGACTTGGCGGGGGTGGTCCAGGATCAGGCGGCGGGCTGCTCGGGGCTGGCGGCCGAGTTCGGGCATGCGCCCGCCGAGGTCGACGTGGAAGTTGGGGTGCGCGGTGAGCATGCGGGAGACCCAGCGGAGGTCTTCGGCGAAGCAGCCGACGTGGGCGCCGATGAAGGTGGTCTCGGGGTGGGCGGCGACCAGGGTTTCGAGGGCGGCCATCAGGCGTTCGAAGGTGGGGAAGCCGGGGGCGCCGAACCACCACTCGGGGTTGCCCGCCAGGTCGCCGATGCGTTCGTTGGAGGCGTCGACGGGTTCGAAGAAGGCCACGGGGTCGGCGGTGTGGATCAGGATCGGGAGGCGGAGTTCGGCGGCGCGGGTGAAGACGTCGGCGATGCGGGGGTCGTCCGGGAGGACCAGCGCTCCGGTCTGGTCACGCCAGCGCAGGCCGAGTTCCTTCCACACCTTCACGCCCCGGGCTCCGGCGTCCGCGGCGGCGTCCAGCTGGCGCAGCAGGAGCCGGACCGCGCGGCCCGGGTCGTGGCGGCCCAGCAGGCTCCAGTCCAGCTGGCAGAACGTCGCGAACCGGCCCGGGTGCGCGCGGTCGTAGCGGTCCAGGTTCTCCTCGAGCGTCTGGTCCCACATCCCGTCGAGGTTCACGACGGCGCGCAGGTTGCACCGGTCCATCATCTCCAGGAGCCAGCCGACGTCCGGCGCCATCCAGTCCCCCTCGGGGTGGAGCCAGCGGCCGAGATGGTTGTGGGCGTCGACGCTGGGCACCGCGCTGCGCGGCACGTGGTGCAGGTCGTTGCGGACCTGGCTCTTGGGGGTGAACGACCCGAGCGGCAGGTCGTCGGGGTGGAGAAGGCGGGACGGGTGGGATGAAGACACTGCGGGCCTCCGAGTGGACGGTCAGAAATAGGTGCGAGCGCCGCCGATCACGTCATAGTCCTCATCCACCAGCAGGAAGAGTCGCCACCGGTCGAGCGTGGTGCAGGGATGGGAGACGCCGAGTCCGACGAGGTCGCCGACGGCCAGCGGGCTGGAGGGATCGACGCGAAGGAAGGTGTGCTGATCGCTGAGCGCGCTGACATGGGCGCCCGCGGGCACCTCGAGAGGGGTCCCAGGCGCCCGCCACGCCGCAAGCGGCACCGGCATCCCGGCATCGTGCGAGAGGTCGCGACGACCGGCGTTGAGCAACACCAGCCCCGGCTCGGGCCGCGACACGACCCGCGTCCAGACCTCCAACGCCGGCTGGAACGCCGGCAGGTCCCATTCGGGAGTGGCGCTGGGGGTGAGCTCCGCATAGAGACCCACGTCATGTGTCAGATAGCACCCACTCCGCAGCACGACCCGGAGGCCGTCGTCGGCCACGGGACCGAGAATGTGCGCCACGCGGTCGAAGTAGCTGCTGCCACCGGCGGTGGCGATCGGCTCGCGGTCGGGATCGAAGAGGTTGCGACCAGCGGCGACGCGTGCGAAATCCCGCAGCTCCGTCAGGAAGGCGTCGACCCGTTCGAGCGTCTCCGGACCGCGATCGTGCCCGATGGTGCCTTCGTATCCTGCGACGCCGGCCACAGCGAGGTGAGGTGCCTCCGCAGCCGCTTCAGCGACCGCCAGAGCCGTGGACAAGTCGCGCGCTCCTGTACGGCCGGCGTCATGACCGAGCTCGATCAGAACCGGCAGGCGAGGCGCCCCCGGCACCTCGCCGAAAGCCTGCTCGGCGATCCGGACACCGTCGACCGAGTCGACGTAGCACAGCACCTCGCGCCCAGCATGAGCCGCGAGCTCGCGTGCGAGCCACCGCAAAGCGCCGGGATCGGTGAGCTCGTTGGCCATCAGAACGCGATCCGCCCCGAACGACCACAGCAACCGCACCTGCGCCGGCAAGGCCGCCGTCAGCCCCCAGGCCCCCGCCGCCAACTGCCGCTCCACCAGCTGGGGCGACATGGTCGTCTTCGCGTGCGGTGCGAGGCTGACGCCGGCCCGCTCGCAGAACCGCCGCATCACCTCGATGTTCGCGTCGAGTCGCGCCGAGCGCAGGACGGCGACCGGGGTCGACGTGTCGCCACGGCGGATGTTCCAGCCCTGCGATCCGAGCTCTTCGAGGGTCACGGCGGCGTCCAGGGGCAGACCCTTGAACGCCGCGTCCAGCAGCTCCCCGCTCACGGCGCCGGCACGAATCGCTGCCGCTGCCGCCCCAACCCGGTGATCCCGAGCGTGACCTCGTCCCCGGCCCGCAGGTACCGCGGCGGGTTGTGGCCCATCCCGACGCCGGGCGGCGTTCCCGTGTTCACCAGGTCACCGGGTTCCAGGACCAGGAACTGGCTCAGGTAGCGGACGAGCTCCAGCACGTCGAAGATCATCGTCTTGGTGGAGCCGCGCTGGGCCGGCTCGCCGTTGACGTCCAGCTCCATGCCGAGGTCCTGCGGGTCGGCGATCTCGTCGGCGGTGACGAGCCACGGTCCCAGCGGGTTGAAGCGCTCACAGGACTTGCCCTTGTCCCACTGCCCGCCCCGCTCGAGCTGGTACGCGCGTTCCGACACGTCGTGCGAGACGCAGTACCCGGCGATCACCCCGCGCGCCGCGTCCCGGTCGGCCAGATACCGAGCCGGAGCTCCGATCACGACCCCGAGTTCCACCTCCCAGTCCGTCTTCTCACTGCCCCGCGGGATGTAGATGTCGTCGAAAGGCCCGACGACCGTGTCAGTACCCTTCATGAACAGGATCGGCTCCTCGGGGATCGGCATCCCCGACTCCGCGGCGTGATCCGCGTAGTTCAGCCCGATGCACAGCACCTTGCCCGGCCGCGCGATCGGTGCCCCGATCCGTACCGAGTCCACGGCGACGCGCGGCAGATCGGCGCCGTGCGTGTCGAGCACGCCTTGCAGCCGCTCCAGCCCTCCTCGCGCGAAGAACGCCCGGTCGTAGTCGTCGACGAACGTCGACACGTCGAGCAGCGTCGCGTCGTCGAGCAGCACCGCGGGCCGCTCCTCGCCCACCGCCCCGAACCGTGCGAGCCTCACGATCCGTCCCCCTGGCCGACGACCGCGAGCGCGTCGATCTCGACGAGCATCCCCGCGGGCAGGCCGACGTAGACCGTGGTGCGCGCCGGGTACGGCTCGCTGAAGATCCCCTCGTACGCCTCGTTCATCTCCTTGAACTGGCTCGGATCCGTGAGGAACACGCGGACGCTGATGATGTCCCGCTCCCCCGCGCCGTTGGCCGCGAGGTTGGCCACGATGTTCTCCAGCGCCTGCCGCGTCTGGGCGCCGACGCCCTCCAGCAGTTCGCCGGCGGCGGTGAACCCGCCCTGTCCGGCAGCGGCGACGATCTGCCCGATGCGCGCGCTCGGCGAGTAGGGCCCGGCCGGTGGCGGGGACTGGTCGGAGGATGCTGCGATGCGGACCATGCTCTTCTCCTCGTTTCTAGCTGGGTCAGCCGTGGTAGCGGCTGACGGGCCGGCCGGTGTGCCCGGTCCGGCAACGGAACAGGGACCCGCTCGCGGGCTGGGCGGCGAGCGTCGCCTCGTCCAGCCCTTGCCGAGCGGTGGTGATGATCAGCTCGTCGAGATCAGGTCCGGCGAAGGTACACGCGGACACCCGTCCGACCGGCACCTCGACGATGCCGGCCAGCTCCCCGTCCGGCGTGTACCGCCGCACCTGCCCGCCGTCCCACAGCGCCAGCCACAGGAATCCGTCGGCGGCCACGGCCAGCCCGTCGGGGAAGCCGTCCCCCTCGGCGATCGAAATCAGCGTTCGGCGATTCGTCGGCGTCCCGCCGCCGGGGTCGTAGTCGAACGCGTCCACCGTCCGGGCTACCGAGTCGACGAAGTACATCGTGCGTCCGTCGTCCGACCACCCGAGTCCGTTGGACACGGTCGTCCCCGTGATGACCGGTACCGCCTCGGGAAACTCCCCGTCCGCACCGGGCGGATCGAGCCGGAACACCGTCCCGGCGCCGGGAGCCTCGTCGTAGTCCATCGTGCCCGCGAAGAACCGCCCGAAGGGATCGCAGACCCCGTCGTTGAACCGGATCGGCGTGGGACGCGACCGGTGCGTGCCGATCGGACGCGGCCCTGCGGACCAGTCGGCGTCGACCACCGCGAACCCGGTCTCCAGCGCCAGCACGTGCCCGCCGCTCTCCCGCGGTGCGAAGGAGCCGAGCGGCAGGCCGACGTCATGACCGGCCAGGCGACGGCCGGTGATGTCAGCTTCGTGCAGCCGCCCGGCCAGGATGTCCACCCACAGCAGCCGCTCGCTCCGTTCGTCCCACCGCGGCCCCTCGCACAGCGCGCCGGCGTCGGGGACGAACACCTCGGCCCGCCACACGTCCACGGGTCCCGGTCCCGCCATGGTCATCGCCTCCTTGTGATCCCCGGCGGCAGCCACGCCGCGTGCGCCTCGATCAGCTCGTCGCACGCCGCGACGATCGCGTCGAGCGTGAGCGTGGCGGCGGTGTTCGGGTCGAGCATCGCCGCGTGATACACGTGCTCGCGGCTGCCTTCCAGCCCGGCGAGCACCGTCAGCTCGGACACGTTCAGGAACTGCCGGTTGAGCGCCGCGAGCTGCGGCGGCAGCGCGCCGACCGGCCGCGGGTGGAACCCGTCGCCGTCGACCAGGCACGGCACCTCGACGCAGGCCTCCGCCGGCAGGTTGTCGATCAGCCCCCGGTTCGGCACGCTGCCCGGCACCGTGGCCGGCACCCCGGACACGATCGCGGCCATCGCGACGGCCGCCGTCTCCTCCACCGGATCGACGTCCACCGGCTCGCCGCCGGCCAGGCGCCGCCGCAGGTCGTCGTACTCCTGCAGGCTCTCGCGGCTCTGGCGCAGGTACAGGTCCACGTCGATGCCGTGCCGCTGCACCATCGCCTCGTGCGGCAGGAACCAGGGCACGTATTCGGAGCCGTGGTCGCTGGACTCGGTCGGGAAGTAGCCGAGGTGCCGGAACAGCTCGATCCGCACCAGGTTGCCGATCTCCGGACGGTCCTCGATCACCTGCCGCAGCCGGGGATACAGGTCCACGCCGTCCTTCTCGAAGCGCAGCACCCAGGCCTGGTGGTTGACGCCCGCGGTGAGGAACGTGATCTCGTCCTCCGGGATCCCCACCAGCCCGGCGAGGTTGAGCTGCGTGTCGCGGATCGAGTAGCAGAGGCCCACGACCCGCTCGAACGGGGACCCGGCGTAGACCGCCCACGGCACCACGGTCATCGGGTTCGTGTAGTTCAGCAGCCACGCGTCCGGACACAGCTCGGCCATCTCCTCGCCGAGGGCCCGCACGACCGGGATGGTCCGCAGGCCGCGGAAGATGCCGCCGAGCCCGAGGCTGTCCCCGATGGTCTGGCGCACGCCGTACTTGCGCGGGATCTCGAAGTCCAGCCGCAGCGCGTCGAAGCCGCCGACCGCGATCTGGTTGACGACGAAGTCCGCTCCGGCCAGCGCCTTGCGGCGGTCGTCGACGGCACTGATGGTGGGGTGTGCGCCGGTGGCCTCGGCGGTCGCGGCGGCCAGGGCGGCGGCGGTGGCCAGCCGGTCCGGGTCGATGTCGTGCAGGACCAGGTGGCTGTCGCGCAGGACCGGCGACGTCAGCAGATCCGCGAGCAGAGTGCGTGAGAACTCCATGCTGCCCGCGCCCAGCAGGACGATTCTCGTCGCCCTCCCGTCGCCCGCCACCGCCCGTTGAGGAGCCGCTTCGCGGCGCTGCGTTGTCATATGTCATCACATCACAGCGGTCTGTCCGCCGTCGATCACGAAAGCCGCACCGTGCACGAACGACGCCTCGTCGCTGGCCAGGAACGCGTAGGCGGCCGCCACCTCGTCGGCGGTCCCGGCCCGCCCGAGCGGGATCCGGTCGCGGGCGTAGTCGTCGGCGAAGCCTTCGCCCTCGCCCGCGGCGATCGCGGCGTTCAACGGCGTGTCGATGTATCCGGGGCAGAGCGCGTTGACGCGGATGCCGTACGCGCCGAGTTCGACGGCCATGGTGCGGGTGAGCTGCAGGACGGCGCCCTTGGAGGCGTTGTAGTGCGCGTAGTCCTCCTCGCCGCCGATCGCGTTGGTGGAGGCCATGTTGATGATCGAGCCGGACCGGCCGACGGCGACCATGGTCTTCGCGACGCGCTGCGCGACCAGGAACATGCCGCGCACGTTCACGGCCTGGATCCGGTCCCAGTGCTCGGCGGTGATGTCCAGGAACGGCTCGCGCCAGGCGATGCCGGCGTTGTTGGCCAGGACGTCGATGCCGCCGACGGCCTCCTCGGCGATCTCGACGAGGGTGGTGACGGCGGCTTCGTCGGCGACGTCGCAGACGGAACCGGTGACCCGGCCGTCGGCCCGTTCCGCCAGCTCGTCGAGGGCGGTCTCCAGATCGGCCGCGTCGTGGCCGCAGATGTGGACCCGGCAGCCCTCCTCCAGGAAGCGGCGGGCGGCCGCCAGGCCGATGCCGCGGGTGCCGCCGCTGACCAGGACGCCTTTACCGGCCAGTCCGCGCATGGTGCTCAGTCCTCCTCGCGCCGCAGAACGGCCTTGATGATGTCGGTGCGGCCGCCGGCCAGCTCCATGAAGGTGGTGTGGGCGCGGCTCATCGGCACCGGCGTCGCCCAGTCCAGGTCGACGGACGCGGCCAGCGCGACGGCCTCGGAGAAGTCGGCGTCGGAGTAGGCGAAGGAGCCCAGGACGCGCTTCTCGGAGCGGACGATGTCGTTGCCGTCGACGGTGGCCTCGGCCGCGGCCAGGCCGAGCCAGAGCGCGGTGCCGGCCGGGGCGAGGCGTTCCAGCGACGCCGCGCGGGTGGCCGGGACGCCGACGGCGTCGAAGACGATGTCGAAGCCCGAGGCGGGGCCGTAGGAAGTGAGGTCGGCGACGGTCTCGGCGCCCAGTGCCTCGGCGATGGCGCGGCGCTGCGGCGAGGGGTCGGCGACGACGACGTCGGTGGCGCCGCGGTGGCGGGCGACGAGCAGGCACACCAGGCCGATCGCGCCGGCGCCGAGGATCGCTATGGGGCCGGTCGGCTGGGGCGGGGGTGGTGCCGAAGCCGCCGAGACTGTAGAAGCCGACGGGAGGGCGGCCGACGCCGGAGTGACCGGGGCGATCGCCGCGCCTGCGACAGCGGCTCCCGATCCGCCGCCCGCTCCAGCTGTGCCCGCCGTCGCCGCTGTACTCGCCGTCGCCGCCGCTTCAGCCGTCGCCGCCCTCCCGGCCGGTCCCGGCGCGGCCAGTCGCCAGGCGTGCACCGCGTTGGCGAGCGGCTCGATCAGCGCCGCGGCCGTCCAGTCCAGCCCGTCGGGCAGCGCGTGCAGACTCCCGGCCGGCACCGCGACCTGCTCGGCGAACCCGCCGGCCCGGTGCACTCCGAGCAGCTGCCGGTTCCGGCATACCGGGGTACGGCCGGCGCGACAGGCCGGGCAGCGGCCGCAGGTGTGCAGGGGGTTGACCACGACGCGGGTGTCGTCCGGCGTCCGGCCGGCGAACTCGTGGCCCATGATCAGCGGCGGCTTGCGCATCCCGACGCTGCGGAAGCCGTGCAGTTCGCTGCCGCAGATGCCGGAGGCTTCGACCGTGACCAGCACCTCGTCGGCGCCCGGCTCCGGAAGCGGCTCGTCGCGCAGCTCCATCTGCCCGGGCCCGGTGAACACCAACGCACGCATCAGCACCCCTCCATCGGTGGGCCGTCGGTCGGCCGGGGTCCGAGCCTAGCGCAATTCCTTCCTGCGGACTATGATTCCGGTAGGCGGAACGAGAGGGGTGGCGAGATGGCGGCGGAGCAGCCTCCGGCGATGCAGGGTGTTGATAGAGCGTTGCGCACGATCGCGCTGTTGGGAACCCGGGGCGGCGGCTTCTCGCTCGACGAGCTGAGCCGTTCCCTCGGGATCCCCAAGAGCTCGCTGCACCGCATGCTCGCGGTGTTCCGCGCGCACGGCTTCGCCACCCAGCCCGAGGAAGGCGGCCGCTACTACCTGGGCCCCGCGGCGCTGGAGGCGGCGTTCGGGTTCCACGAGGCCATGGACCTGCGGGCCCTGATCCACCCGCTGATCACCGCCGTCCGCGAGCGCTTCGACGAGACCGCGCACATGGCCGTGCTGGCCGGCGCCGACGTGGTGTACCTGGACAAGGCCGAGGCCGGGCACGCGGTCCGGCTGACCTCCGTGCTCGGCGGCCGCAACCCCGCGCACGCCACCGGCGTCGGCAAGGCGATGCTGGCCCAGGTGCTGGCCGACGACGACGCCGTGCACGCCTGGGTCGCCGACCGCGGCCCGCTCGCGGCCCGCACCCCGTACTCGGCCGTCACCGCGGACGAACTGGCCGCGCGTCTGGCGGCGGTCCGCGCGCGGGGCTACGCCGTCGACGACGAGGAGAGCGAACTCGGCGTGCGGTGCGTGGCGGTGCCGGTGTTCTTCGGCGGCCGCACGCCGGTCGCGGCGGTCAGCGTGACGGCGCCGAAGGAGCGGATGCCGTTGGAGACGACCGAGGAGATCGGGCGGGCGCTGCGGGAGATGGTGGACGCTTATCAGCGTCCGTAGTTCTCAGGCCGTTCCTCAGGTCTGCTGCCGACGCAGATAGTCCACGATGTGCACGGCCTTGGTACGGCTCTTGGACTTGCGCAGCCCGGTCTGCAGCTGACGCAGGCAGCCCGGGTTGACGGCGATCACCAGGTCCAGGTCGGCGGCCTCGATCTCGGCGATCTTCTTGGCGAGGATCGCTTTGCTCTCCTTCTTGCGGACCAGGGCGTAGGTGCCGGCGGCCCCGCAGCAAGAGCCGGCGGAAGGCAGCTCGACGTATGTGGCCGTACGGCCGAGGAGCTCGCGCGGCTCCTTCCAGACACCGAGGCCGTTGCGCAGATGGCAGCTGTCCTGAAGGCCGACGCGGAGCGGTCGCTGCTCGGTCTCGGCGTTCTTCAGCAACCACTCGGAGGCCTCGACCACGCGCTCGCGGCCGATCACGTCGGCCAGGTGGGCAGCGCAGCCGCCGCTGGTGGTGACGATCGTGCCGGGGAGGCGCTCGCCGAGTTCGCGGGCGAGCTCGCGGCCCTTGTCGAGTTCGCCGTTGTGGGCGTGGAGGGCGCCGCAGCAGCCTTGGTCCGGGTCGACGGAGAGAGCCGGGTCCAGGGCGGCCATGCTGCGGCTCACTGAAGGGAACAACGCGCGTTCGAAGCAGCCGAGCATCAGAGTGCGCTGTTCGGTGGCCTTGCGCTTGCGGGCACTGAAGCGCACGGCACCCAGGATGCGCAGCACCCACTTGCGGTTCGCGACCATCAGGAGCGGCCGGACGATCCAGGGTCGCTTGAGGCCGGTCCACTGCTTGTCGCGCCACTCCTCCAGGAGGTGGCCGTACTGGACGCCGGCCGGACAGACGGTCTCGCAGGCCCGGCAGCCGAGGCAGAGCGAGGACTCCTCGGCGAGGGTGTCGTCGTCGGGAGCGAGATCACCGGTCTCCAACAGACGCATCAACGTGATCCGGCCGCGCGGCGAGGACTGCTCCTGCCCGGTCATCGCATACGTCGGACAGGCGGGAAGGCAGAAGCCACAAGAGATGCAAGCGTCCAGCAAGTCCTTGCTGAACACCCCGCCAGGCGCGCTCGGCTTCCCCGAACCGTCGGCCGCCGCAGCCGGGCCGGAGCCCGCGGCCATCCCCGATGCGCTGTCGTGCGCGCTCATGACCCCAGCTTCCCGGGGTTGAGCAGACCGAGCGGGTCGAACGCGCTCTTGATCCGGCGCAGCAGCGCCATCTGCTCCGGCCCCAATCGGTGTTCCAGATACGGCAGTTTCGCCGCCCCCACGCCGTGTTCGCCGGTGATCGTACCGCCGAGATCCACTGCGCGGCGGAAGATCTCGTCGAAGGCGGCCGTCGCCGCGTCGATCGCGGCCCGGTCGTCGCCGTCGACGACGGCCGTCGGGTGCAGGTTGCCGTCGCCGGCGTGGCCGAAGGTGCCGATGCGGACGCCGTGCTTCTCCGCCGTCTCGGCGACGAACGCGACCATCTCGGCCAGCTTGGGCCGGGGCACGGTGACGTCCTCCAGGATCGTCATGCTCCCGCTCCGGGCGAGGGCGGGCAGGTTGCAGCGCCGCGCCGCCAGCAGGTCCTCGGCGGCGGCCACCGATTCGGCGAGCTCTATGTGCGTCGCGCGCTGCGCGCACACCTCGGCCATCCGCGCCACCGAGCGGTCCACCGCGTCCGGTTCACCGTCGTCGCCGAACAGCAGCAGGGCACCGGCGTCGCGGCGCAGGCCGAGGTGCGCGAAGTCCTCGACGGCGGCTATACAGACGGTGTCCATGAACTCCAGCGTCGCCGGAGCGGGACCGCTGGCGACGATCTCGCGCACGGCCTCGGAGGCGTCGGTCATGGTCGTGAAGTAGGCGACGCCGTAGCGGGCCGCGGCCGGATTGGGGACCAGGGCCATGGTGATCTCGGTGATCACCGCGAGAGTGCCCTCGGAGCCGACCAGCAGGCGGGTGAGGTCGTAGCCCGCGACGTCCTTCACCAGACGGCCGCCGGTGCGGATGACCTCACCGTCCGGCAGGACCGCCTCCAGACCGAGCACGTACTGACGGGTGACGCCGTACTTCAGACCCCTCAGTCCCCCGGCGCAGGTCGCCACGTTCCCGCCGACCGTCGACGCCTCCTTGCTGCCCGGATCCGGGACATAGACCAGGCCCTCGACGGCGGCCGCGCGGTTCAGCGCGCCGGCGGTGACGCCGGGCTGGCACACCGCCAGCATCTCGTCCCGGCTGACCTCCTTCAGCGCGGTCATCCGCGTGGTCGACAACACGATCCCGCCGGACAGCGGCACCGTCCCCGCGCACAGGTTGGTCCCCGCGCCGCGGGTGGTGACCGGCAGCCGGTGCTTCGTGGCGATGCGCAGCACGCCGGCCACCTCCTCGGTGGTCAGCGGCTGCACCACGACGTCCGGCGCGTGCCGGAACAGCGGGGTGGCGTCCCGTCCGTAGGCGGCGAGCGCCCCCGGCTCGGTGAGCACGCGGTCCCCCAACAGGGACCTGAGGTCGGCGAGGGCGGCGGGTGGGAGCGGAGCGGCGGTCGGCATGGGGCCTACCCTTTCAGACCGCTCAGCGTCATGGTCGCGACGAACTGCCTTTGAGCAGCCACAAAACCGATGATCAAGGGCATAGTGGCCACGACGTTGCCGGCCATGAGCGAGGACCAGTCGGTGCGGTGCATGCCCTGGAAGGTCGTCAGGCCCACCTGGAGCGTGAAGTTCTGCGGGTCGTTGATCGCCACCAGCGGCCACACCAGATCGTTCCAGGAGTTCAGGAGCGTGAAGATGGCCAGGGTGGCCAGGGCCGGTTTGGCCAGCGGCAGGACGATGCGCCAGAAGACGCCGAACGGGCTGCAGCCGTCCAGCCGTCCGGCCTCCTCCAGCTCGTGCGGCAGCGTCAGGAAGAACTGGCGCATCAGGAAGATGCCGAACGCCGAGGTCAGCCAGGGCACGATGGCCGCGCCGAGGGTGTTCACCAGGTGCAGCTTGGAGAACAGCACGTAGGTCGGGATCATCAGCAGCTGGGTCGGGATCATGATGGTGCCGACGACCGCGAAGAACCCGAAGTTGCGGCCGCGGAACTTCAGCCGGGCGAAGCCGTAGCCGGCCAGCGAGCACAGCACCAGGTGCGAGACGACCGACACGGTCGCGACGACCACCGTGTTGAGGATCCAGCGCCAGGCGTGCGGCTCGCCGAAGAAGCCGCGATAGCCGGCCAGGGTGAACCGGGTCGGGATGAACTTCGGCGGGAAGCTGTTGATGTCCTTGTCCGGCATGACCGAGGTGAGGATCATCTGCACCAGCGGCACGGCGAAGATCAGGGCGACCGGCATGAGCAGCAGGTGCCAGGCGCTGAAGGGAAGTCTGCGGGCCCGCATCAGAACGCCTCCACCTTCGCGCGGCGCGAGTACCAAATCATGAACAGGGTGACCAGCATGGTCACGGCGAACAGCAGGTAGGACAGGGCGGCGCCGTATCCGAAACGGGACTCCTGGAAGGCGACCTTGTAGACGTAGTAGACGATGGTCTCGGTGGCGCTCATCGGGCCGCCGCGGGTCGTCGTGTAGACGAGGTCGAAGAGCTGGAGCGCGGTGATCGTCTGCCAGACCGCGGTGAACACCGTGACCGGCGCGAGCTCGGGCAGCGTGACGTGCCGGAACACCTGGCGGCGGTTCGCTCCGTCGACGATCGCGGCCTCGATGGTCTCTTTCGGGATGTCCTGCAGCGCGGCCAGATAGACCACGACGGTGAACCCGATCTGGCCCCACAGCGCGATGATGACGAGCACGATCATGGCCTGGGTCGGCGACTCCAGGAACTTCATGGTGTGCAGGTGCAGGCGGCGCAGGACGTCGTTGGCGACGCCGTAGTTAGGTTCGAAGACGAAGCCGGCCAGGATGCCGGTGGCCGCGGCCGACGCGACGAAGGGCACGAAGATCGCGGTGCGGTAGAAGCCGGAGAAGCGGATCTTCTGGTTCAGCGCGACGGCGAGCAGGATGCCCAGGATGATCGAGACGGGGACGAACACCGCCGTGAAGAACACCGTGTTCCACACTGCGCTCAGGGCGTCCGGGTCGTCGCCGATGCGCTGGTAGTTGCGCATACCGATGGGTTTGGCCGGGGTGAGCAGGTTCCACTTGTGCAGGGATATATAGAACGCCCAGGCGGCGGGGAACAGCGACAGCCCGACCACGACCAGGGTCGGCACGCCGATGAAGCCCCAGCCGGTCAGGTCGGATATACGGCGCCGGCGGCGCTTGGCGGCCTGGCGGACGTGCTCGTCGGAGACGAGGTCCGCGCGGCGGGACATCGGTGGGGCGAGGTGGTCCATCGCGGTCCTATCTTTCTCATGCTGCGGTCGCGAGGTGGGCCCCTTGAGGGGAGGGGCCCACCTCAGTGAGTGGGGACGGCTTTATTGGTTGAGCGCGTCCTCGGACTCCCGCGCCGCCTGGTCCAGCGCCGACTTGGCGCTCCCGTCGCCCTGCAGCACCTTGGCGATGGCGTCGCCGACGTGCTTGGACATCTCCACGTAGCCGGGCACCGTGGGCCGCGACTTGGTGGCGTTGTTCAGGTTGTCGACGAACTTCTGCGCGCCGGGGGCGAAGTCCTTGGCGAACTGCTCGTACTCCGGGGTCTTCTGTTCGGAGGCACGCAGCGGCAGGTTGCCGTTGGCCAGGCTCCACTTCACGTCCCCGTCCTTGGAGGTGAGGTAGAGCAGGAAGTCGCGGGTGGCGGTCGCGCGGGCCACGTCGTGGTGGTCGAGGGCGACCCAGATGTCGGGGCCGGAGACCGTCTCGTGGTTGTTGCCGAAGCCGGGCAGCCGGGTCACGCCGTAGTCGGTGCCGGCGGTCTTCATGTCCTGCAGCGTCCACGGTCCGGTGATCTGCATGGCGATCTTGCCGTCCAGGAACAGCTGCGGGAACTTCTGGTCGGTCTGGTCCAGGTACATGGACTTGTCGTCGACGGCCATCTTCCGGAGGAACTCCAGGGCCTGCACACCGGCGTCGGAGTTGAACGTGGCCTTCTTCCCGTCAGGGGACAGCACGTCGCCGCCCTTCTGCCACAGCAGCGGCCACAGGCGCCAGGTGGTGTCCTCGCTGCCGTCGACCGGGTAGGCGGTCCCGAAGATCCCCTTGCCGGAGTCGGTGAGCTTCTTGGCCGCGGCCCGGAAGTCGTCCCAGCTCCAGTCGTCGGTCGGGTAGGGGACGTGGGCGTCGTCGAAGATCTTCTTGTTGTAGACCAGGCCCAGGTTGTCCACGACCGCGGGGACGCCGATCACCTTGCCGTCCACGGTCGCGGTCTGCCGCGCCGCGCCCGGGAACTCGCCCCAGTCCACGCCGGGCACGGCGACCGAGGAGGTGAGGTCCAGCGTGTGGCCGCTGTGGCCGAGCTGCGAGGCCCAGCTGCCGAAGGCGTAGGAGATGTCCGGGAAGGTGTTGCCGACGAACCCCGCTGAGATCTTCTGCAGCAGTTCGTCAGTGGTCGGCGCGCCCGGCGTGACGTCGATGGTCACGTTCGGGTGCGCCTTGTGGTAGTCGGCGGCCAGATTCTCCAGCGACTTCTCGGCGTCGGCGGTCTGGCCGCTCCACATGGTGAGCGTCACTTTGGTGTTCGGGTCCAGCGGCGAGGAGGACAGCGCGGGCGCGTTCGAGGCGACGTTGCCGTCGGAGCCGTCGGAGCCGGAGCAGGCGGCGGTCAGGGTCAGGGCGGCGACACCGGCCGCGGCGGCGAAAGTGCGGAGCGAGGCGCGGGGGGTGCGCGGGGCGCGAACCGTGAAGCGGCTTCTCAAGATCTTCCTCCGGTGCTCGTGACGGGATTCGAGGGCTGGGTCACCAGCGGACCGGGGTGCGGAGCGCCGGGTGCAGGCGGTCGCCGTGGGCGGCGGTCAGCTCGTCGCACAGTGTCCAGATCTGGTCGACGGGCAGGCCGGCGGCGGTGGCCGGGTCGAGCATCGCGGCCTGGCGGACGTGGCGCGGGTCGCCCTCCACGGCGGCGCGCACGGTCAGTTCGGCGACGTTCAGGAAGGAGCGGTTGAGCGCGGCGCACTGCGCGGGCAGTTCGCCGAAGTGCAGCGGCTGCACGCCGAGCTCGTCGACCACGCAGGGGACTTCGACCGCGGCGCCGTCCGGGAGGTTGGTGATGAGGCCGGTGTTCGGGACGTTGCCGTAGATGCGGCGGCGGGTGCCGGTCACGATGCTGTGGATCACCTGCGGGGCGTACTCGGTGGCGGTGCCCTCCAGCTGGACCGGCAGGCCCGCGGCGAGGGTGGCGCGGGTGGCCTCGTAGCTGGCCACGTTGTCCTCGCTCATGCCGACGTAGACGCCGGGCTCGATGCGCAGGCGGTCGATCTCGGCCTCGCGCGGCAGGTACCAGGGCACGTACTCGGAGCTGTGCTCGCTGGTCTCGGTCGGGTAGTAGCCCAGGCGCCGGTACATGTCGACGCGGACCCGGCGGCGCAGCTCGGGGTCGGCCGCGATCCGCTCGTCGAGCAGCGGGTAGAGGTTCTGGCCGTCGCGCTCCAGCCGGACCAGCCAGGCCTGGTGGTTGACGCCCGCGGAGAGGTGGCTGACCTCCAGCGGGTCGATGTCGAGCACCTCGGCCAGGCCCACCACGGTCCAGTACACCGAGTGACACAGGCCGACCGCTTGGAGCTTGGGGGCCGTTCGCGACAGGTACCAGATGTTCATGGCCATCGGGTTGGTGTAGTTGAGCAGCCAGGCGTCGGGGCAGACCTCGAGCATGTCGGCGGCGATGCCGTCGAGCACCGGGAAGGTGCGCAGCGCGCGGAAGATGCCGCCGATGCCGAGGGTGTCGCCGATGGTCTGCCGCAGTCCGAAGCGCGCGGGGATCTCGAAGTCGGTGCGGGTGGCGTCCAGACCCCCGACGGCGATCATGTTGACGGCGAAGTCGGCGCCGTCCAGCGCCGCACGCCGGTCGGCGTACTCACCGATCTTCGGCGCCGCGCCCAGCTGCGCGGCCACCGAGGCGGCGATCGCGCCGGCGGTGCTCAGCCGCTCCGGGTCGATGTCGTGCAGCCGCAGCTCCACGTCGGCCAGCTCCGGGAAGCCGAGGATGTCGGCGATCAGGTCGCGGGTGAACTCGACACTGCCGGCCCCGATGAAGGTGATAGTCGTCACGCGAAGCATGGTGAACCACAGGAGTCCAAACGCGCAAGAGTGTGCGCTCACTTTGCGCACTTTACGGGCCGGACCGTGACCTGACTGCGCATGGTGCGTGTTTACGCGGAGAGAAACCGGAAATGCTCCCGACTGTGCGCGCAGGCGACGTGCTCATCGCGCAAACCGCGCACTGTGGTTGAATCGTGTAGCGTCCAGCCGGCGCGACCGCCGTATGAACTCCGACCGACGAGGACCTGACCATGGATGTGCCGAGCGACCCGCCAGCCGCGCGCGCGCCGGTGCGCCGCCAAGAGCGCTTCGCGGCGATCCTGGAAGCGCTGGCGCAGACCGGCTCGGCACACGTCGACGAGCTCGCGGCCCGGTTCCACGTCTCCACCGCCACCCTGCGGCGCGACCTGGCACTGCTGGAAGAACAGCGGCTGCTCACCCGGACGCACGGCGGGGCGCGGGCCCAGGACCTGGTCTACGACCTGCCGACGACGCGGGCGAGGGACGCAGGCCACGACGACGTCCGGGCGATCGCGCGGGCCGCGGCGCGGAAGGTGCCGGCCGGTCCGCACGTCGTGGGGCTGACCGGGGGCGCGGCGACCAGCGAGCTGGCCCAGGCCATCGCCGACCGGGCGGACCTGACCATCGTCACGAACGCGTTGAACATCGCCGCGGCGCTGACCGTGCGGCCGCGGCTGAAGGTGATGGTCACCGGGGGCGTCACACAGCCCGGCGGCTACGACCTCACCGGGCCGTGGGCCGAGCAGACGCTGGCCGACGTGTACATCGGCACGGCGTTCGTGACCGCGGACGCGATGGACGCGACGGCCGGGCTGACCGCCGCCAGCGAGCTGGGGGCGCGGACCGCCCTGGCGATGCTGGAACGCGCGCGACGGGTGGTCGCACTGGCCCCGGGGTCGGTGCTGGGAACCGTGATGTTCGCCCGGGTGGCGCCGGTGGGCGCGGTCCACGAGGTGATCACCGACGCTTCAGCCGACGAGGACGCGGTCGCGCAGCTGCGCGCGGCCGGGGTCGAGGTCACGGTGGCCGGGGCGGCGGCCCCGTGAACCGGGAGGCCGGGAAGGCGGTCGCCGGGGACGGCGTCGCGATCGCGTACCAGAGCGCCGGTGGCGACGCCGGCCACGATCGCCCGCTGGTGCTGCTGGCCGGGCAGGCGAACAACCACCGCTGGTGGGACAGCTCGCGCGGCGACTTCGAGGACGCGGGCTACCGCACGATCACGCTGGACTGGCGCGGCGTCGGCGACTCCGACAAGCCGGACGCGCCGTACACCACACGCGGGTTCGCGGCGGACGTCATCGCCGTACTCGACGATCTGGGCATCGCGAAGGCCCACGTCTACGGCACGTCGATGGGCGGCCGGGTCGCGCAGTGGGTGGCCGCCGACTTCCCCGACCGCGTCGACGCACTGGTGCTCGGCTGCACCTCCCCCGGCGGCCCGCACGCGATCGAGCGGGACAAGACGGTCCGGCAGACCCTGGCCCAGACCGACCGGGACGCGGCCGAGCGGTTCCTGCTGGAGCTGATGTACACACCGGCGTACCTGGCCAGGCATCAGGGCCCGTACTTCGTGCTCGGCGACCCGGCCATGCCCGGCTACGCGCGCGGCCGGCACCTCGCCGCCAGCGCCAAGCACGACGCCTGGGACGCGCTGCCGGCCATCACCGCACCGACGCTGGTCGTCCACGGCACCGACGACGTGTTCAACCCGGCCGCGAACGCCCCGCTGATCGCCGAGCGCATCCCCGGAGCACGCAGAGTGCTCATCGAAGGTGCGCGACATGCTTACTTCGACGAGTTCCGCGCGGTCGCGGGGGCCGCGGTGCTGGAGTTTCTCGCTGAGCGCTGACTCGGGCGATGATTCGGGCACTGACTCGGGCGCTGTGGGAGCTGTGGGAGCTGCGGTTGGTCTGTGGTTTTACAATCAAGGGCTTATTACGACCTTCGGCCATGGTGTTGACGGTGCGGGGTTCGGGCTGGTGGGTGGGTGGCTCGGCTGGCGGTTGTGGTGTTCACGATCCCGGCTTGCTTCAGGCCTCTTCGGCTGCGGTTGGTGAGGTGGGCAGCCCGTCTCGGCAGTGGCTGGTCTCGGGGTGGGTGGCTGGTCTCGGGTGTGGCTGGGGTGGCTTGTCTCGGCAGGGCTGGTCTCGGGGTGTTGCTGGTCTCGGCTGTAGTGGTCTCGGGGTGTTGCTGGTCTCGGCTGTAGTGGTCTCGGGGTGTTGCTGGTCTCGTGAGGTGGTGATGGATCCACCTGGACGGT
>NZ_BAAAQM010000057.1:0-68551 GCF_039531675.1 Catenulispora subtropica | reverse complement strand
CGGCGGACCCGGCGGACCCGGCGGACCCGGCGGGCGCGGCGGGCGCGGCGTTGCCGGTCGCCGCCACGGCGAGGCTGGCGCCGCACAAGGCGGCGGCCAGCCCCAGGATCAGGGGGGTGCGTCTCACGGTGTTACTCCTCCAGGTGGCGTGAAGACAGAGGGAGTACGGGAGAGTGCTTGCGGTTTCTTGGCCATTAACCGTGGTTGACTGTCTAGTTACGCCACGCCCCGCCGTCAAGGGTTTAGACCACTGACATCAGTTTCCTGATGGCTCACCGGAAGCTTTTAATGAGTGGCCGCTCCGTGCCGGGATGCATAGCCTGAGCGGATGACCATCGAGATCAAGGTCGTCACCGACTCCGCCCTGGACGACTTCTCCGACGCCATCGACGTCGGGTTCTACCATCCGGAGAACCGGGGCGTCCGGGGCGCGGCGCGCCGCGAGTGGTTCGCGGAAGACCTGGCCGCGGGCCGGTTCATCGGTGCCTATGACGGCGGGCGCACCGTCGGCACGTTCTCCAACATGCTGAACCGGGTGACCGTGCCGGGCGGAGCGTCGGTGCCGGTCGGCGCGGTCACGACCGTCACGGTGACTCAGACCCACCGCCGCCGCGGCATCCTGACCTCGATGATGGCCGCCGGCCTGCGGCAGTCGGCCGACGCCGGCGAACCGCTGTCGATCCTCATCCCGGCCGAGTGGCCGATCTACGGGCGCTACGGGTACGGCCACGCCACCGACGAGGCCCGCTATACCTTCGAGGCCGGCCGCTGCGCGGCGGTCCGCCCCCTCCCGGGCACCGTCGAGTTCGTTCCGGGCTCGCAATACGTTGAGGAACTCTCCGCCGTCTACGACCGGGTCCAGGCCGCGACACCGGGATCCATCGAGCGGCGCAACAAATGGTTCGAGCGCGACGCGGGCATCCTGACGTGGGACGGCAAGCCGACCGACAAGGAGTACTTCTTCGCGCTGTACCGGGACGAGTCCGGCATGGTGCGCGGCGGTGTCCGGTATAAGTTCTCCGATGGCGGCTGGGAGGGCTTCGTGCCCGATGGCGAGGGAACCGACGTCGACCTGGTGGCCGAGAACCACGTGGCCCGGGTCCGGCTGTTGCAGTTCCTGTGGGAGCAGGACTGGATCACGTCGTTCACCATCGAGCACTCACCTGTCGACGACAGCTGGCGGCACCTGATGGCCAACCCCCGCTACGCCCGGCAGAAGCAGCGCTACGACGTCCTCTGGGCGCGGGTGCTCGACGTCCCGGCGGCGCTGGAGGCCCGCACCTACGAGAACGAGGGCCGGCTCGTCGTCGCCGTCACCGACCCGGCCGGCTACGCCGAGGGCGTGTACGCCCTCGAAGGCGGTCCCGGCGGTGCGAGCGTCAAGCGCACCACCGCGTCCGCCGATCTGACCATGCCGGTCCAGACGCTCGGCGCGCTCTACTTCGGCAACCATGCCGCGACGGCGCTGGCCGGCGTCGGCGGGCTCACCGAGGACAAGCCGGGTGCGCTGGCGGTCGCCGACCGGATGTTCAAGACCGCGATCCCGCCGTTCTGCGCCACCTGGTTCTAGGCGCCGACGGTGACGCAGCCGAGGCCGGTGACAGCGCCAGCGCCAGCGCCAGTGCCGACGTCGGCGCCAGTGCCGACGCCAGTGCCGGCGCCAGTGCCGACGCCGGTGGAGCCGGCGTGCTCAGACCACCGGCCCCGGCTTCGTCGGCCGCTCGTCGATCTCCATCCAGGCCTGCGGCCGCGCCACCGGATAGAACCCGGCCTTCTCGTAGGTCGCGTGCTTGTCCTTGGTGGCCAGCAGGAACCGGTTGATCCCGATCGCCTTCAGGTCGGCGACGATCTCCCGGCTGAGCCAGGGCCCGACGCCCTTGCCCCGGTAGGCCTCGTCGACGTACACGTCGCAGAAGTACGCGAAGGTCGCGTGGTCGGTGATCACCCTGGTCAGGCCGATCATCGTCTCCGGATCGGCGTAGACGCCGTAGACGTGCGAGCCGTCCAGCGAGCGTTCGACGCGTTCGCGCGGACGGCCCACTCCCCACCACGACTCCTCGGCGATCCAGCGGAAGACCTTGTCGTGGTCGACCAGGGCCGGATCGTCGCTGATGAACAGACCGTCCTCGCGCGTCACTTCCATGACCAGAAGTCGATCACACCGCGTGGCGCGGAGCCAACGCCAAATCGCGAGAAGTGGCCTGGCCTCCAGCGTTTCTCAAGCTGTGAGACCAGGCCGGGTGCTTCAGGGCCGGATCAGTCCCGGCCGCCCTTCTGCTTGCCGCGCCGCGAGCCGAACACGATCTCGTCCCACGACGGCACCGTGGCCCGCCGGCCCGGCCGCACGCCGTCGGCCTCGGCCTGCCGGTCGGTGGTGCCGACCATCCGCTCCCGGTGCGGGGCGATGGTGCGCGGGCCGAAGATGGCGTCGTCGAACGCCGATCCGGCCGACTGCCCGGCCACCGCGGCGATCGGGGCCGCCGAGCGGGTGTCGTCGAGGAAGTCGAAGTCCTCCTCCGGGCTCTGCGTCGGGCCCGGGACGCCGGCGGCGCCGTTCGGCGTGCCCGGAGACGCGGTCGCGGAGCCGGCCGAGGCCGCCTGCGACGGCAGCGACGACGGATGCCGTTCCACCGAGGCGGTGCGCTCGCGCTCCGCGGCGGCCCGGTCCCGTTCCCGCTCCCGTTCCCGGTCCAGCGTGCCGGAGCCCGCCGGACCGGCGGAGGCGGCCGGGTGGGCCGGATGAGCCGGGCCCGCCGCGCCGGAGCCGCCGTCCGACGACCGCCGGCGCGCCTCCAGGTGCACCAGCGAGCCGCCGGCCGAGGAGCCGTTGGAGCTCGGCACCGGGCCGGGCACGACGGTCCCGCCGGAGAGCACCGAGGCGGCGACGAACGGGAACATGGGCTCGGCGGCGGCGATGCTCGCCGCGTCCGAGGACAGCAGGCGTGCCTCGTCGTCCTCGGGCGTCACCAGCCGGCGCGGCGGGTCGAAGGCCCACAGCGCCTCGTACGTCTCACCGGAGATCTTGTAGACGGCCTGCACGGTCCAGGTGCCGTCCTCGCGCCGCCAGGAGTCCCAGCGGACCAGGGCCGCGTCCTCGGCGCCGCGCTTGGCCAGCCGCTCGGCGACGATCTCGCCCAGCTTCTGCCCGTGGTTCTCGCCCTGCCGGCGCACCTGCGTGTTCTGCGCCTTCTCGGCCATGAACGCGCGCTCGGCCAGGATCGGGCCCTCGAACCGGCGGATCCGCTCCACGGAGATGCCGCACGCGTCCGCGACCTCCTGGGCGGTGGCGCCGGCGCGGATGCGGGCCTGGATGTCCCGCGGACGCAGCTGCCCCTCAGCCTCTATCTCGATCTGGCCCAGCCGGGCCCGGTCGCCACGCACGGCGGCCCGCAACCGCTCGTCGATGGTGAGGTGGAACTCCTGGCCGTCGGCCGAGCGCAGCACAAGTCGCGAACCGTCGCTGGTGACGGCCATGACGCGGAGCTCTGTCACGAGCGGACCTCCCTTCGACGAGTGCTGCCAGCTAGACCGTACTGCATCGACACGCCGATCGGGTACGGGAAACGGATGAGGTCGCCCGGACAGCAAGGGTTGTCGGTCATTTGTCGTACGCCGTCCAGTTGTGGGATGACAGATGTGGCCCCCCTACTGGGCCCGAACGCACTCGCCGGAATAAGGTCCGCAGGACCGTCCCGGCGAGCTTGTAAGGACACACTCCCGCCTTGAACGGGGTACATTCCCAGACATCATGGTCGCCAATCCTCATCTTCCGGTTCTTCTGGATCTTCTTGGCGTCTTCGCTGCGGCGGTCGCGGGTGCCTTCGCGGGTCTGCGCAAGGGACTGGACCTCGTCGGCATCCTGGTGATCGCCGTCGCGTCATCACTCGGAGGAGGGATGATCCGCGACGCGCTGATCGGAGCGACACCCGTCGCGGCGATCGAGGACTGGCGGTACTTCGCGACGGCGCTCGGCGCGACGGCGGTGGTGCTTCTTTTCACAAGCCGCCGACTGAGTGATTCGAAGCTGAAGACGGCGATGGAGGAGCTGCGCGGACGCTCCTTTCGCTACGACCGGATCGCAGTGGTCGCCGATGCCCTGACGCTCGGCCTTTTCGCGGTGTCCGGCACTCTCAAAGCATTGGATTACCATCTGCCGGTGTTCCAGGCCGCGCTGCTCGGAACCGTTACCGCGACCGGTGGTGGCGTGATGCGCGATGTGCTGGTCAACGAGGTGCCGTTGGTGCTTCAGAGGGAGTTGTACGCCGTGCCCGCCTTCGTGGGCGGGTTGCTGTTCGGTCTGATGGAGCACAACGGATTCGTGGTTCGGGGTTATCTCGCATCCGTGGTCGCGATCTTCCTCACGACGGCGTTCCGTCTCGTGGCCGTGTGGCGGGACTGGCACGCGCCGCGCCCCGGCGCTGTCGCATAGCGCCGGGGTCGCGGTTTGATACACGCCGTGGGATTTCTCACAGCGTGAATCTCAAGGTGAGCATCAGTTCACGACGTTCGTAGTCCAGTTCGCGGGGTCGGTGCCCAGAGAAGTGATGCGGTCCAGCAGGCCCTGGGCGCCTCCGACGGAGGCCAGAGCGGACTTGCCGTCTGGACCGGGGGCGTCCTGGACGCAGATGTGCAGGCCCTCGGAGTCTTTGCAGGCGGTCCTGCTCTTGTCCTTGATCTGCGGGGTCTGCGTGGTGATGTGCAGGGGACCGTAGGCGGTGGGGTCGGCGATCGGCAGCGACGAGTCCTTGGCCGCGTTCACCAGCCCGGCCGAGATGGTGAAGTACGCCTTCGGGTCGGTGACGGAGCCGGTGTGGTACGTGATCCCGAACATCGCGGACCCGCTGAATCGCCCAGGAGCGCCCAGCATGGCCTCACCCAGCGTGACGCCCTTCGGCAGGCCCTCGATGTGGATCGGCGCCGGAACCGCCGACTCTTCGGTGCGCACCGATTCCGCCACCTTGATGAGCAGCGTCGTCAGCTCCTCGTCGTGGATCGCATAGTCGCCGCCGAGCGTGTACCAGGCTCCCGACTCGCTCTGCCATGTCAGTGACAGATCGGGGGGGATATTCGGACCGCTGGCAGGATTCGTCACGATATAAGCCTTCCTGCTGTTCTTGACCGTCACCTCCTTCTTCGTCTCGTATCCCGCGATGGCGGGTTCCGTGGCCGACTTGTAAAGGTTCAACATCGGAGGGGAATCGGCCGGCTTGACGGCCTCTCCGCTGTGCGCGGTGATGCCGTCGCCGTACTGGCTCCCGGAGATGTAGCTGTCCGTCCGGAAACCGTCCGGCAGCCAGCCGAACGTCCCGATCGCCACGAGCGGGTCGGTGCCGGTGAACGTGTGCTTCGCCGGGGCGGCCGCACCGTTCTGGGCCGCCGGTGCCACGCTGCCGAGCGCGTTCACCACCAGCGCGCAGGCCGCGACCACGGCCACGCCGCCGCCGATCGAGGCGAGACGGGCCACGGCCATCCGCCGGCGGCCGTCGGCACGGGCCCTGCCGATGTCGATGGTGCTGGGCGGCGCGTCGGCGTACGCGGCCTCCGCGAACTCGTCCAGCGAGGTTTTCAGGTCGTACGTCATCGAGGTCCCTCCGTAACGGGGATCAGGCTCGGATCGAGGAGGTTCCGCAGGGTGGCCAGACCGCGTGCGGACTGGCTCTTGACGTTGCCGGTCGAGCAGCCCATCAGCTGCGCCGTCTGCTCGACCGACAGGTCGCAGTAGTAGCGCAGCACGACCGTTGCGCGCTGCCGTGGTGGCAGCCGGCCGAGCGCCTCCCGGAGGTCCAGATCCAGATCCAGATCCAGGTCCAGACCGACGGCTCCGGCCGGATCAGGCTCCGGATCCGCGGCCCCGGACCCGGCACCGAACCGGTGCAGGATCGTCCACCGCGCCCAGCCCGCACGCTGCTCGGCCAGGTAGGTGTTGACCAGCGTGCGGCGCGCGTAGCCGTCCACGTTGTCGGCACGCGAGGCCCGGTGCCAGTGCGTGTACAGCTTGGTGATCGAGCTCTGCACCAGGTCGTCGGCGCGGTGCCAGTCCCCGCACAGCAGGTAGGCGACTCGCCGCAGCCAGGCTTGGCGGGCGCTGACAAATGCGGTGAACTCGGCGTCGCGGTCAGGCTTCGCCATACGTTTCCCCCTCAGGGTCGGTGTCCGGACACCCACCTGATGCGGCCGGGTGCGCGTGGGGTTGCACGCGCGTCGCGCCGGGCTGGCCGGCCGAGCCGCCGGCCCCGGATCGAGCCGCGGATCCAGCCGCGGTCCCGCACCTAGGGTGTGGTGCGACCGACCGCTGCTCTGGACGCAGACCACGCAGGCAGAGGGGAAGTGGACGGCGCCCGTGGACCACACCGGCGCGCCAGAGAGTGTGTCCCCCGTCCCCTGAAAGTGGCCCTGGGGACCGCCGACGGAAGCCTCGGCGACGCAGATCGTTACCGCCGCCTACGGTGTGCGGTAGTAGATGTTGCGGTAGTAGTTAGGTAGACGCGGCGGCCACGGACCCCGGCCGCCGATGCGAGCAGCCCACTCTTGAGCCTCCGGCTCGGGTGGGCTGCTTCGCGGTGAACGGCTTTCCGCATCCCGGGCCGCGGTCACTCCAGGACGAGCTCGATCTCCGGCTCGTCGGTTCCCTTGTCCAGGTAGCAGGACCCGGGCTCGACGTACTCCGTGCCGCCCGGTCCGTTGATGTGGATGCCGGTGAACACCGCCACGTGCGTCGGCACCGTCTGGCGCTCCCGCAGCACCGTGATCACCTTGTGCGTGTCCGCGGTGATCACGTCGCGGGCGATGCGCGTCAGCCCGGCCAGATCCGGCAGCGGGCCCTCCGGCAGCCACGGCGGGATCCGGTCCCGCAGCATGCCCTGCTCCGGGTCGAGCAGGTCCAGGAACGGGTAGTCGCCGGTGGGGGCGTTGTCGCCCCGCAACTCGTCGTGCAGGGCCATCAGGGCACCGCAGGTGTGCGAGACGCCGGGGACGCCGGGGCGCTCGACGTTGCCGATGACGCCGTTCGCGTCGATCCCTATGTGGGGGAGGGCCACCAGGACGAAGCGGCGTATGCCGTCCTCGATGGGGGCGTGGCTGGCGGCGGCGAGGATGCCGGTGCGGCCCAGGACGATCATGCCGGCCAGGCCGGCCATGTTGAAGCCGGCGCCCCAGGTGTCCTGGAGGCGGGCGGTGAGGTTGAAGGCCAGCTCGTCGCGGCAGGTGGCGATGAGGGGCAGCGAGTTCGCCGCGTGGAATCCGTGGGGGGCCAGCAGCTCGCGGGTCGCCCGGACGAATCCGGTGGCGGGGATCGCCTTCGGGAACGTCGAGCGGAGCACCAGGGAGGCGGCCTGCGGGGTCGTCATGGGGTGAGTCGGCATGGCGTCCATTGGAAACGATTGTCACGGGGGTGGCGCTCGGGCGCCAGCGGCCAACCGGGTGAGGGCGGTCACAGCGTGCGTCGTGGGGCGCTCGGGGCGGCCGGGGCGGCCGGGGCGGTCCGGGACGCGGGGGCGACGGTGCCGTGCCGGTGCCCCGAGTGGAGCACGGGCCGCCCCCGGGTTGGTCAAGCGCGGCGGCACCCACTAGAGTCTCTTGATGTCGAGATACTTTCCGCAAGCGAGAGCTGGGCCATCGCCATGACCTCCAAGAACAGCTTCGGCGCCCGCGACACCCTCGCGGTGGGCGCGCAGTCGTACGAGATCTTCCGCATCGGGGCCGTCGAGGGCTCCGCGCGACTTCCCTTCAGCCTGAAGGTGCTGCTGGAGAACCTCCTGCGCACCGAGGACGGCGCCAACGTCACCGCGGACCAGATCCAGGCGCTGGGCCAGTGGGACCCGACCGCCGAGCCGGACACCGAGATCCAGTTCACGCCGGCGCGGGTCATCATGCAGGACTTCACCGGCGTGCCGTGCGTGGTGGACCTGGCCACGATGCGCGAGGCGGTCGCGGAGCTGGGCGGCGACCCGGCGAAGATCAACCCGCTGGCGCCGGCCGAGCTGGTCATCGACCACTCGGTGATCGCCGACGTGTTCGGGCGCCCGGACGCCTTCGAGCGCAACGTCGAGATCGAGTACGGCCGCAACCGGGAGCGCTACCAGTTCCTGCGCTGGGGGCAGACCGCCTTCGACGAGTTCAAGGTGGTGCCGCCCGGCACCGGCATCGTGCACCAGGTGAACATCGAGCACCTGGCGCGGGTCGTCTTCGACCGCAACGGCCAGGCCTACCCGGACACCGTCGTCGGCACCGACTCGCACACCACCATGGTCAACGGCCTGGGCGTGCTGGGCTGGGGCGTCGGCGGCATCGAGGCCGAGGCCGCGATGCTCGGCCAGCCGGTCAGCATGCTGATCCCGCGGGTCGTCGGCTTCAAGCTGCACGGCGAGCTCCCGGCCGGCGCCACCGCCACCGACCTCGTGCTCACCATCACCGAGATGCTGCGCAAGCACGGCGTCGTCGGCAAGTTCGTCGAGTTCTACGGCGCCGGCGTCGCGGCCGTGCCGCTGGCCAACCGGGCCACCATCGGCAACATGTCGCCGGAGTTCGGCTCCACCTGCGCCATCTTCCCGATCGACGGCGAGACCATCAGCTACCTGAAGCTCACCGGCCGCTCCGAGGAGCAGCTGGCGCTGGTCGAGTCCTACGCCAAGGCCCAGGGCCTGTGGCACGACGCCGACCACGAGCCGGTCTACTCCGAGTACCTGGAACTGGACCTGGCCACCGTGGTGCCGTCCATCGCCGGCCCCAAGCGCCCGCAGGACCGCGTCGTGCTGGCCGAGGCCAAGGGCAAGTTCGCCGAGGTCCTCCCGGCCTACGCCGCGCAGGGCTCGAAGCCGACCCCGGTCACCATGGAGGACGGCACCCAGTTCGCCATCGACAACGGCGCGGTCGTCATCGCCTCGATCACCTCCTGCACCAACACCTCCAACCCGCAGGTGATGGTCGGCGCCGCGCTGCTGGCCAAGAAGGCGGTCGAGAAGGGCCTGCACGCCAAGCCCTGGGTGAAGACCACGCTGGCGCCCGGCTCCAAGGTCGTCACCAACTACTACGAGCGCTCCGGCCTGACGCCGTACCTCGACAAGCTCGGTTTCAACCTCGTCGGCTACGGCTGCGTCACCTGCATCGGCAACTCCGGCCCGCTGCCGGAGCCGGTCAGCAAGGCGGTCAACGAGGCCGACCTCGCGGTGGTCTCGGTGCTGTCCGGCAACCGCAACTTCGAGGGCCGGATCAACCCGGACGTGAAGATGAACTACCTCGCGTCCCCGCCGCTGGTCGTCGCCTACGCCATCGCCGGCACCATGGACTTCGACTTCGAGGCCGAGCCCCTGGGCTTCGACGGCGAGGACAACCCGGTGTTCCTCAAGGACATCTGGCCCTCCACCCAGGAGATCCAGGCGGTCATCGACCAGGCCATCACCGCGGAGATGTTCGCCAAGGACTACTCCGACGTGTTCGCCGGCGACGAGCGCTGGCGCTCGCTGCCCACCCCGACCGGCAACGTCTTCGAGTGGGACGCCGACTCCACCTACGTGCGCAAGCCCCCGTACTTCGAGGGCATGGCGGCCGAGCCCGCCCCGGTCGCGGACATCCACGCCGCACGGGTCCTGGCCAAGCTGGGCGACTCGGTGACCACCGACCACATCAGCCCGGCCGGGTCCATCAAGCCGGACAGCCCGGCCGGCACGTACCTGGCCGAGCACGGCGTGGAGCGCAAGGACTTCAACAGCTACGGCTCCCGCCGCGGCAACCACGAGGTGATGATCCGCGGCACGTTCGCGAACATCCGCCTGCGCAACCAGCTCCTGGACGGCGTCGAGGGCGGCTTCACCAAGAACCTCCTCACCGGCGAGCAGACCACCATCTACGAGGCCTCCCAGGCGTACCAGGAGGCGGGCATCCCGCTGGTCGTCCTGGCCGGCAAGGAGTACGGCTCCGGCTCCTCCCGCGACTGGGCGGCCAAGGGCACCGCGCTCCTGGGCGTGAAGGCGGTCATCGCCGAGAGCTACGAGCGCATCCACCGCTCCAACCTGATCGGCATGGGCGTCGTCCCGCTCCAGTTCCCGGCCGGCCAGAACGCCGAGTCCCTGGGCCTGACCGGCGAGGAGACCTTCGAGATCACCGGCCTGGAGGAGCTGAACAACGGCACCACTCCGCGCACGGTGAAGGTGAAGGCCGTCGCGTCCGGGGGACAGAGCACAGAGTTCGACGCCGTGGTCCGCATCGACACCCCCGGTGAGGCCGACTACTACCGCAACGGCGGCATCATGCAGTACGTGCTGCGGAATCTGCTGAAGAAGTAAGCCGATCCCGCCGAGCGGCCCCCGACCCGAGGGGGGTCGGGGGCCGCTTTTGCGTTGCCGGCATTGGGGACCGGTCCCCCAGCAAGGTGGAGCACACTGACGAGGCATTGGTAGTGTTCTGAGAGCCGAATACGACATGAGGGGCGGGGAACCCATGGCGCGTCCGACGGATTGGGATGTTCTGGATCTGGACCATGATCCGACGCCCGGCGATCCGTTCCGGATCAAGGAGATAGGTAAGCGGCTTCAGGACCTGGGGGATGAGGCCGAGCGTGCCGCGCGGGATGTGCGCGGTCTGGCCGGCGATCCGGCGGCGATGAACTGGATCGGCGCTTCCGGTGATGAGTTCCGGGATCACATCGGTAAGTTCCCGGGGCAATTGGACAAGGTCGCGAACTCACATCACATGTGCGCCTCGGCGTTGCTGGACTTTGCGAACGCGTTGGATGGGCATCAGTCGCAGGCTGATCGGGCCCTGACGCAGGCGCGTCCGCTGCACGATCAGGTGAAGCGTCTGCAGGATCAGCTGCATGCGGCGAACGCGGATCTCACCTCGGCGAACAAGGGCGTGGACGCCGCACACGCCGCCTCCACGGTCGATCCGACGGCGGTGCACAACGCGGTGCAGTCGCAGACCAACGCCAAGAGTGCGGTGGATTCGCTGAACTCGCAGCTGTCCGGTCCGGCGGCGCAGCTGGAGGCGTTGAAGAAGCTGGCGCGTTCGGCGGAGGATCTGCGGCACGGCGACGAGGACACCGCCCGCTCGAAGATCAACGCTGCGACCGATGCGGGGATCGCGCCGGACTCGTTCTGGCACAAGGTCGGGGAGATCGCCTCCGCCGTCTGGCACGGCCTGGTGATCGTGGCGAAGATCGTGTCGTTCGTCGGCGCGATCGTGCTGATGATCGTCGGCGGGCCGTTGTGGCTGATCGTCGCCGTTGTGGTCGCCGGGCTGATCATTCTGGCCGACACGCTCTACAAGTATTCGCAAGGCAAAGCCTCGCTATGGGACGTCGGCCTGGCAGTCCTGGCGTGTATCCCGATCACCAAGGGCTTCACCTCAATGGCCGCGGTGGCTGATGCGTTCCGCGCCGGTGGCATGCTCGGCGCGGGCCTGCACGTCGCCGGGGCGATCGGCGGCGCCGCCAAGGACCTCGTCGTCGGCATGAGCGCGCTGCTCCGGGGCGGCATGGGCCGCATGGTGGCGTTCTTCGGGGACGGCGCACGGGTGGCCGACGAAAGCCTCGGGGCGTTCCGCGCAGGCTTCACCCCGTGGACCGAAGGCGGTCCGGTGGTCAGCGTCAACCGCCTGGTCCGCGAGCTTGGTCAGGCCGGTTTCGGCGACCTGGCCCGCCAGTTCGAGATCCAGCGGGTCCCCATCATCCGCGACCCCGGAGGCGGTTTCGGCTGGGGCTACAGCCCGCTGACCGTCCTCAAGGAGGGCGAGAAGCCGATCATCCAGATCTCGCACCGCGGCCTGTCCTCCATGGACGAGGCGATCAAGACCTTCTTCCACGAGACGTACCACTGGGACACGTTCTTTAAGATGGGGGTCGGCGGCACCGAGGACGCGGCCGAGGCGCATGGTGTCAAGATGTGGCAGGAAGTCATGAGGAGGCTCGGGAAGTAATGATCAACTACACCCCCGAGGAAGTGCGTGCCCTTACCGAGGAGCGCTTCGCCTCCCCCGGCGCCGTCGAACCGTTCCGCTGTCCGGCCTGCGGCGAGATGGACGTGCGCATCCGCCAGTACGCCTCGACGCACGGCGAGGTCACCAAGACCATGGGCTACGCGTGGTGCCGGGCCAGCCGGCACTTCACGGGCTGGACCTCGATGTACTCCGAGGATCTCGACGACTTCCTGGTGAAGCTGCCCGAGGAGCAGCAGGCACGGTTCCGGGAGCTCAGCCTCGAGGGTGACCTGGACGGCATGTTCGAGTTCCTCGACTCGGTGTCCTGACCCCTCAGGCCATCCGCTTCAACTCCTCATCCGCCACCAGAGCCCAGTGCTCGTCCGGCCCCGCCGAAGCCCGCGCGAACCACATGTAAGCCTGCGCGAACTCACGGTGCCGGCACGCGATCACCCCGAGAAACACCATCGCGCCTGGCGCCGTCTCCGGTGCGCCGATCCCGACCACCGTCAGCAGCGACAGGCGGGCGCCGGCCAGGTCGCCGTCGGCGTACGCGTACATGGCGCCGGCGAAGAAGGCTTCGGCTTCGGCGCGGAGCCGCAGTGGGACCGGTGGGGGTTCGCGGGGCGGAGGGTGCAGGGAACGGGCTATGGCCGCGTGGGCGTCGTGGTTCCGTCCTGCGTGGCGCGGGGTCGGCGATTCGGAGGTGGGGGCCGTATCCGGGGACATATGGCGTACTTACCCGCCGCTTAACCGTGTTCCCCGATTCTGGGGATGTGAGCATCGACCAGAACAGATCCGCTGTGGCGCACCTGATCCGGCGCGCCGGGTTCGGGGCGAACGGGGCGGAGATCGACGCCGCCGCCAAGGCCGGGTACGAGGCCACCGTCGGTGTGCTGGTCGGTCCGGCCGGGGCCGATCCCGGCGCCGCCTCGACGCCGCCGCCGGACTTTCCGCTGGCCAAGGACCAGAAGAAGGGCAGCGCTCCGCAGGACTACGAGTTGGTCGGGTGGTGGCTGGCCCGGATGGCGGCCGTGACGCAGCCGCTCGTGGAGAAGCGCACCTTCTTCTGGCACGGCCACTTCGCCACCTCGTTGCAGAAGGTGAAGAGCGTCGGCTTCATGCTGAAGCAGAACCAGACGCTGCGCACGCTCGGCGGCGGTGACTTCTCCGCGCTGGCGCACGCGATGGTCCGCGATCCGGCGATGATGCTGTGGCTGGACAGCGCCGGCAACACGCTGAAGGCGCCGAACGAGAACCTGGCGCGCGAGCTGATGGAGCTCTTCACCCTCGGGGTCGGCAACTACACCGAGACCGACGTGCGCGAGGCCGCGCGGGCGCTGACCGGCTGGCGGCTGGACGTGAACGGCGGCGCCACCCTGGTGCCCAGGCTGCACGACGCCACCTCCAAGACCGTGCTCGGCAAGTCCGCGGACTTCGACGACGCCTCGCTGGTGGACTGGCTGGTGCAGCAGCCGGCGTCCCCGAAGTTCATCGCCGCGCGGGCCTGGAACCGCTTCGGGATGCCGGGGCCGATCCCGGACGACGTGTCCGGCCGCCTGCAGGCCGCCTACGGAGCGAACCGCGACTTCTCCGCACTTCTCAAAGCCCTGTTCCTCGACCCGGTCTTCCGCGGTCCGCAAGCCCGCTACGCGTTGGTGAAACAACCGGCCGAATATGTCGTCGGAGTGCTGCGCGCCCTGAAGATCAAGATCGACACGGGTCAGAACTCGAAGGACGTGCAGGCGCTGCGCACCGCCCTGTCGGGCCTGGGCCAGATCCCCTTCTACCCGCCGAACGTCGGCGGCTGGCCCGAGGGCACAGCCTGGCTGACCACAGCGGCCGCGCAGACCCGGTTCGTGTTCGCCGAGTGGGCGGTCGGCAGGGGCGACCTCTCGGAGGTGGCGACCGCGAGCCCGTCGCAGCGTCTCGACGCCGTCGCGCACCTGCTCGGCGTGGACGCCTTCACCGACCGCAGCTCCGCGGCTCTGCGCGAGGTCGTCGCCGATCCGAAGCAGCTGGTCACCCTGGCGCTGATCGCGCCCGAGTACCTCGTGAACTGAATACCCCGCGAACTGGGTACCTCGCAATCTAGGTACCTCGTGTACGAAATACCTCGAGTTCGAGGTACCTCGCGAACTGAGCAGGAAGAGCAGGGATTTCGACATGGACACAGTGACCCGCCGCCGCTTCCTCGAGCTGTCCGGCGTGCTGTCCACCGGGACGTTCGCCGCCGCCTGTTCGGGCTCGCACGGCCACAGCGCCACGGACCCGCACGGCGGCTCCACCATGAGCCCCGGCGGCCCGATCACCTCCGGCGCCCAGCTCGGCGCCGCCGCCCAGCACGCGCCCCTGACCCCGGGGCAGGGCGTGCTGGTCCTGGTCACGTTGTACGGCGGCAACGACGGTCTCAACACCGTGATCCCGTACACGGACGCGGCGTACCACGACTCGCGCCCCGATCTCGCCTTCACCGACAAGGAGGTCCTCGACCTCGGTGACGGGCTGGGCTTCAACCCGGCGATGACCGGGCTGCACGCGATGTGGCAGCGCAAGCTGTGCGCCGTGGTGCGCGGGGTCGGGTATCCCAAGCCGAACCACAGCCACTTCGTGTCCATGGACATCTGGCAGACCGCCTCGCCTGGCGGGCCCGCCGGGTCGGGGTGGCTCGGCCGGTGGCTGGATGCGCAGCCCGACGACCAGATCCGGGCCCTGAAGGCGATTTCCGTCGGGGGGACGCTGCCGCCGCTGCTCGGTGGGACGAAGACGGCCGGCAGTTCGCTGCCGATCGGGCAGTTCCGGCTGCCCAAGCCCGGGCCGCTGGACAGCGGGTTCGTGGCGCTGGGGCAGTCTTCGGCACAGGACTCGCCGATGGCCGCGTACGCCGCCCGCGACGTCTCCGACTTGTTCACGGTGGCCAAAACCTTCACCCCGGCGCTCGAATCGGCGAAGAAGGACGCGGGGAACAACAAAACCCCGGCGGCCGGGGCCGGCGGCAAGGCGGCCAAAGGCTCAGCGTTGGCTCAACAGCTGGCTGTCGTGGCCGACTGCATCAACGCCTCGGTGCCGACCCGTGTCTACAGCGTCTCGCTCGGCGGGTTCGACACGCACAGCGCCGAGAAGCAGACCCAGTCGCAGCTGTGGGGCGAGGTGGACAAGGCGGTCGTCGACTTCCAGAACGCGATCGCGGCCGGTCCGCACGGAAAGGACGTGGTCACGGTGCTGTACACGGAGTTCGGGCGCCGGGTGAAGGCGAACGCGAACGAGGGGACCGACCACGGCACCGCGGGGCCGGTCCTGGTCCTCGGCGAGCCGGTCAACGGCGGTTTCTACGGTGAACAGCCGTCGCTGACCGACCTCGACAACGGCGACCTGAAGTTCACCACTGATTTCCGGTCCGTCTACGCGACATTGTTGGACAAAGTCCTCGGCGCCGATCCCGTGCAGGTCCTGGGCGCGGACCAGCCGCGGATCGCGTTCCTGTGACAACGAACCCGGTCTAGACCGCGGAGCCCCTGCGGCGTAGACCGTCTACGTCGGTCGACGTATGCCGAATCGTTACGCGCAGATGTCCGAAAGTCTTCTCAGCCCCCTGGTGATCAAGACCGGCCCGGAATAAGTTGCCTGACACAACATTCCTGACCGGATCTCGTCCAGGGGAGGAACTCCCATGCGCGGAAGACTTTCTGCCGTCGTGGCGATCGCCGCAGCGGGCGCCCTCGCGCTCAGTGCGTGCAGCAGCAGCAAGAGCAACAAGCCCAGCGGTACCTCTCCGGGGAACAACACCGGTGCGGTGACCGACAGCAAGGTCGAGGTCTTCTCCTGGTGGACCGGCGGCGGTGAGGCCGCCGGCCTGCAGGCGCTGATCGCCGACTACAAGAAGAAGAACTCGGGCGTCGACTTCGTCAACGCCGCGGTGGCCGGCGGCGCCGGCACCAACGCCAAGGCGGTGCTCCAGTCCCGCCTCAAGGCCAACCAGCCGCCGGACTCCTTCCAGGGCCACGCCGGCGCCGAACTGCAGGACTACATCAAGGCCGGCCAGGTCGAGCCGCTCGACGACTTCTACCAGCAGCAGGGTCTCGACAAGGCGTTCCCCCAGAGCCTGCGGGACGAGATCAGCTACAAGGGCCACATCTACTCGGTGCCGGCGAACATCCACCGGGCCAACGTGCTGTGGTTCAACCCGCAGGTGGTGCAGAAGGCCGGCATCACCTCGGCGCCGACCTCGGTGGCGGACTTCATCGCCGACCTGGACAAGGTGAAGCAGACGCAGCCGGACGTGCAGCCGATCTCGGTGGGCGACCAGTGGACCACCGAGCACCTGTGGGAGACGGTGATGATCGGCGACCTGGGCGCCGACGGCTGGAACGCGCTGTGGAAGTCCGGCGCCAACTGGGGCGACCCGAAGGTCACGCAGGCGATCAACGACTTCAAGAAGATCATGTCCTACGTGCCCAGCTCGCAGTACGCGGCGGACTGGCAGACCGCTGCCAAGGCGGTCATCGACGGCAAGGCCGCCTACAACGTGATGGGTGACTGGGCCGCCGGCTACTTCACCTCCTCGGTCGCCTCCGGCGGTCTGGCCAAGACCGCGAAGACGGACTTCGACTGGGCCGCCGCGCCCGGCACCGACGGCGTCTACGACTGGCTGTCGGACTCCTTCACCCTGGCCAAGGGCGCCCCGCACCCGTCGGCCGCCAAGGCCTGGCTCGCCGAGATCGGCAGCAAGGACGGCCAGGACATCTTCAACCCGATCAAGGGCTCGATCCCGGCCCGCACCGACGAGGACAAGTCGAAGTACACCGGCTACCTCTCCTGGGCGCTGGACGAGTGGGGCAAGGACAAGCTGGTCGGCAGCTTCTACCACGGCGTCGTGGCCAACAACGCGTGGCACAACGACATCGACAACGCCGAGGGCCAGTTCCTGAAGGACTGGAACGTGGACAGCTTCCAGAAGGCGCTGGTGAACGCCGCGCAGCAGGACGCTGACTGACCTTCCCGATCCGGCGTCGGTGGACCTCCGCCGGCGCCGGCCCGCACTGAACGGCACCACGCACTGAACGGCACCACGCACTGAACGGCACCACGAAGTGAACGGCACCCCGCAGTGAACGGCACCACGCAGACAGGAGGAGCCTCGGTGCGCCACGCACGTGCTCGCAACTGGCTTCCGGGGCTCCTCCTGGTGGCCCCCTCGATCATCCTCGTCGCGATCTTCGTCTACGGCCTGATCGGCTGGAACTTCAAGGTCGCGCTCTCCGACGAGCACCACAGCTACGACCCCGGCAAGTTCGTCGGGACGGAGAACTTCAGCAAGATCTGGGACATCCAGGTCTGGAGCAGCTCGGTGAAGAACGGCCTGGTGTTCACGGCCGTCTTCGTCGGCGGCGCCCTGGTGCTGGGCTTCTTCCTCGCCTTCCTGATGGACAAGGCGATCAAGGGCGAGGGCTCGTTCCGCGCCGTCTACCTGTTCCCGATGGCGGTGAGCTTCGTCGCCACCGGCGTGGTGTGGAAGTGGCTGATGGCCTCCCCGCACGACAAGAACGCCTCCGGACTGAACCGGCTGTTCATCGACCTCGGGCTCGGGTCCCTGCAGAACGACTGGTACAACAGCACCACCTGGACCAACATGGCCTCGCTGGCGCTGCCGGCGATCTGGCAGATGTCCGGCTACATCATGGCCCTGTTCCTGGCCGGCTTCCGGGGCGTCCCGGACGACCTGCGCGAGGCGGCCCGCGTCGACGGCGCCAACGAGTGGAAGGTGTACCGCTACGTGGTGCTGCCGGCCCTGCGGCCGGTGCTGCTGACCGCGATCATCATCCTGGGCCACATCTCCCTGAAGATCTTCGACCTCGTCTACTCGATCAACGGCAAGAGCGTGAACACCGAGGTGCCGGCGATCTTCATGTGGCAGCGCGTCTACGACCGCGGCGACGCCGCGAACGGCGCGACGGCCGGCGCCTACATCCTGCTGGCGGTCGCGGTGTTCGTGATCCCCTATCTGATTTGGTTCGTGCGATCGGAGAAGAAGCGTTGACCGCCGTCGCCGTGGAGAAGCGGGCCCCGCAGCAGGCGGGCCTGCACGCCGTCCGCAAGCAGCGGGCCTGGAAGACGGCGCGCTTCGTCCTGCTGCTGTTCTTCGTCCTCTTCTTCATCCTGCCCGTCTACGTCCTGGTGGTCACCAGCTTCAAGCTGGCCTCGGAGACCGACCCCTCGCACGCCTGGGCCCTGCCCAGCCACTGGAGCCTGGACGGCTGGCGCACCGCGTGGGACGAGATCTCACCGGGCCTGGCCAACAGCTTCAAGGTCGCGATCCCCGGCGCGCTGATCTCCGCGATCCTGGGCTCGCTGAACGGCTACGTGCTCTCCAAGTGGCGCTTCCCCGGCGCGGACGTGGTCTTCACGCTGTTCCTGTTCGGGATGTTCATCCCCTACCAGGCCGTGATGATCCCGCTGGTGCAGCTGTTCACGAACATCAACCTCTCCGGATCGCTGACGTCGCTGATGCTCGCGCACGTGGTCTACGGCATCCCGATCTGCACGCTGATCATGCGCAACTATTACGCGACGATCCCCAACGAGCTCATCGAGGCATCCCGCGTGGACGGCGCCGGCATGCTGCGCACGTACTGGTCGATCATCGTCCCGAACTCCGGCCCGGCGTTCGCGGTGGTCATCATCTGGCAGTTCACGTCGATCTGGAACGACTTCCTGTTCGCCGTCTTCCTGACCGGCACCAACAACTGGACCGCCACCGTCCACCTGAACAACCTCCTCGGCGCCCAGACGGTCAACTTCAACCAGCCGATGGCCGGCGCCATCATCACCTCGGCGCCGACTTTGCTGATATATGTGCTTCTTGGACGGTTCTTCATGCGAGGGATGATGGCGGGGGCACTGAAGGGATGACAGCGGTGGCGCCGGGGACGACGACCGCGGGGGGCCAGGACCGCGTCCGCACCCGCAACCTCTCCGCCCTCCTGCGCCACGTCCACGTCCACGGTCCCACCACCCGGGCCGAGCTCACCGCCCTCACCGGCCTGAACCGGTCCACGATCGGCGCCCTCACCACCGAGCTCACCAACGCCGAGCTGGTGTGTGAGGAGCCGTCGGCGGCGCGGGCCGGAGCCGGGCGGCCGTCGCTGCTGGTGACGCCGCGGGGGAACCAGAACTACGTGCTGGCGTTCGACATCGGGGTCGACTACCTGTTCGCCGCGCGGGTCGGGCTGGGCGGGCAGGTGCTGGACCGGCGTGACCTCTACCGGCCCCGGGGCGAGTACCCGCTGTCCGACGTGCTCGGGCATGTGCGCCGGTTCGCCTCGGAGCTGATCGCGGGCGCGCGGCCGGGATCGTGGTGCGCCGGGGGCGGGGTCGCGATCCCGGCGCTGGTGCGGCACGCCGACGGCCTGGCCCGGGACGCGCCGAACCTGGTGTGGCAGGACGCGCCGCTGCAGGCGGAGATCGCGGACGTGCTCGCCGGCCTCGGGCTGCGGGCGCCGGTGCACATCCGCAACGACGCCGACCTCGGCGCGCTGGCCGAGCACCTGCGCGGGGCCGGGCGCGGCTCGGACTTCGTGGTGTACCTCACCGGCGAGGTCGGCGTCGGCGCCGGCATCATCAACAACGGCCGCCCGCTCAACGGTTTCGGCGGCTACAGCGGCGAGATCGGTCACACCGTCGTGAACCCCACCGGCCGGCTGTGCTCCTGCGGGCTGCGCGGCTGCTGGGAGACCGAGGTGGGGGAGAAGGCGATCCTGGACGCCGCCGGCCGGCAGGGGGCGCGCACCACGGTCGCCGAGGTGGTGGCCGCCGCCCGGGCCGGCGACGGCCGCAGCGTGGCCGCGGTCCGGCACATCGGCGGGTGGCTGGCGATCGGCATCGGCAACCTGGTCTCCATCCTCAACCCGGAGGTGGTGATCATGGGTGGCATGTTCCGGGAGATCTTCCCGCTGGTCCGTGACCAGGTGCTGAGCGCCCTCGGCACCGGCGGGCTGCAGCCCCCGCGCCAGGACGTCCGCTTCGTCCTGCCGGGTCTGGGCGCCGACTCCACCCTGCTGGGCGCGGCCGAACTGGCCTTCGCCCCGCTGCTCGACGACCCGCTCGGCGTACGCGGTCCGGTGCGCGGCGGCATGTGAGCCACGTCATCCGAAGCGCATGGCGCGTCGGAACCGGGGTAGGCGGCGCGCCGCGGGTGAGAATGCGGTGAGAAGGCGGTGAGGAAGCTCAGTGTCCGGTGAACGGCCTGCGCAGGCCGTGTGAAGATCATGTAGATGGCCGCCGAGTGCCAGGGCGGCGCCCGGACCACGCCCTAGACTCTCTCGCGTATAAATGGAAGCCAGCGAGCGTTGTATCAACTGAAGGAGGATCGGGTGGCACTGCTGGAGACGATCCAGGGTCCGCGCGATCTGGACAAGCTCAGCTCCGAGCAGCTCACCGAGCTGGCTGCGGAGATCCGCGCTTACCTGATCCCGACCGTGGCGAAGACGAGCGGGCACATCGGCCCGAACCTCGGGGTGGTGGAGCTGACCATCGCGCTGCACCGGGTCTTCGACTCGCCCCGGGACACCGTGCTGTGGGACGTGGGTCACCAGGCCTACGTGCACAAGCTGCTCACCGGCCGGCACGACTTCTCGACCCTGCGCCAGGAGGGCGGCCTGTCCGGCTACCCGGCCCGCGCCGAGTCCGAGCACGACGTCATCGAGAACTCCCACGCCTCCACCGCCCTGGCCTACGCCGACGGCATCGCCAAGGCGCACCAGGTGCGCGGCGTCACCGACCGCCAGGTGGTGGCGGTGATCGGGGACGGGGCCCTGACCGGCGGCATGGCCTGGGAGGCGCTGAACAACATCGCCGCGGCCAAGGACCGCCCGGTGATCATCGTCGTCAACGACAACGAGCGCTCCTACACCCCGACCATCGGCGGCCTGGCCGACCACCTGGCCACCCTGCGCACCACCCAGGGCTACGAGCGCTTCCTGGAGTGGGGCCGCGGCATGCTCGGCCGCACCCCGGTCATCGGCACCCCGCTCTACGAGGCGCTGCACGGGGTGAAGAAGGGCCTGAAGGACATCGTCGCCCCGCAGGGCATGTTCGAGGACCTCGGCCTGAAGTACGTCGGCCCGGTCGACGGCCACGACATCGCCGGGATGGAGGCCGCCCTGCGGCGGGCCCGGAACTACCACGGCCCGGTGATCGTGCACGCCATCACCCGCAAGGGCGAGGGCTACCCGGCCGCCCGCAACCACCAGCTGGACCAGCTGCACCAGGTGGGCCCGGACAGCGACCCGGAGACCGGCCAGCCGCTGGCCCCTGCCGGCACGTCCTGGACCTCGGTGTTCGCCGACGAGATGGTCAAGGTCGGCGCCGAGCGCGACGACGTGGTCGGGATCACCGCCGCCATGCTGCACCCGGTGGGCCTGCACAAGTTCGCCGAGCGCCACCCGGACCGGATCTTCGACGTCGGCATCGCCGAGCAGCACGCGGTCACCTCCGCGGCCGGCATGGCGTTCGCGGGCCTGCACCCGGTGGTCGCCATCTACGCGACTTTCCTGAACCGTGCGTTCGACCAGGTGTTGATGGACTGTGCGCTGCACAAGGCGGGCGTCACGTTCATCGCCGACCGGGCCGGGGTCACCGGTAACGACGGCGCCAGCCACAACGGCATGTGGGACATGTCGATCTTCCAGGTGGTGCCGGGTCTGCGCATCGCCGCGCCGCGGGACGGTGCGCAGCTGCGGGCGCAGCTGCGGGAGGCGCTGGACGTGGCGGACGCCCCGACGATGATCCGGTTCTCCAAGGGCGCGGTCTGCGACGACATCCCGGCGGTCGCCACGGCCGGCGGCATGGACGTGCTGCGCACGACGGCCGGCACCGCGCTCACCCCGGACGGCACCGCGCTCACCCCGGACGTGCTGGTGGTGAGCGTCGGCGCCATGGCCGGGGTGGCGCTGGACGTCGCCGAGCGGCTGGCCGACCAGGGCATCGGCGCCACCGTGGTGGACCCGCGCTGGGTGAAGCCGGTGGACCGGGCGTTGGTGCGACTGGCCGCGGAGCACCGGCTGGTGGTCACGATCGAGGACAACGTGCGGGTGGGCGGGGTCGGCTCGGTGATCGCGCAGGAACTGCGGGACGCGGGTGTGTGGACGCCGCTGCGCGACTTCGGCATCCCGGCGCGGTTCCTGGACCACGCGCACCGGGGGACGGTGCTGGAGCAGATCGGGCTGACCGGGCAGCGGGTCGCGCACGAGGTCGTGGGGCTGGTCGCCGGGCTCGGGGCTCCGGGTGGGGGCGCGGAGCGGATGGACCGTGTCGAGCGGGTGGACCGTGTGGGTGAACACGGGGTCGAGCATGGGGTCGGGAGCGGCGTCGAGCACGTGATCGAGCACTCGGTCGAGCGCGTGGAGCGTGCGGAGCGCGTGGAGCAGGCGGCGGCCGGGGCCTCGGACGTGCCGGAGTCGCCGAACGGGGCGGCACCGAAGGTAACGGCGCGGTAGCGATCGGCTGATCTTAGGTGGTTACCTCCCCGCGGGCAGCTGCGGGGGAGGTAACCTCTTCGACATGGGTGATGAGGCATAGCACGACGATGGTCGCGACTGATGCTCCCCCGAGATCCGGGCCCGGCCTGGCCGAACCCCCGGACGAACCGCCGGAAACGTCGTGGTTCCGGCGCATGTGGGATACCCCGCAGGCCTCGTGGACGCGGGTCATCCTGTTGTTCCTCGCGGTGGCGACGATCACCCATCTGCCGGCGTTCAGCCGCACGTTCTGGAACCCGGACGAGGGCTTCCTGGCCACCCAGGCCCGGGCGCTGAACACCGAGGACGGGCAGTTCTACCAGATCATCGTCGACCGCAAGCCGCCGCTGCTGCCGTATCTGTACGCGTGGGTGTTCAAGCTCTTCGGTGACCACGGACTGTCCACGGTGGTGGTGATCCGGGCCCTGGCGATCGTGGTCCACGTGATCACCGCGGTGCTGATCACCCAGATCGCCAAACGACGGTTCGGGCGGCACGGCGTGTGGGCCGGCCTGCTCTACCTGCTGGGGTCGGCCGGGATGGCGCCTGAGGACTCGCAGGCCGCGTCGTTCGAGGTCTTCATGCTGCCGTGGACGTGCGCGGCGTTCCTGCTCGCCGACAGTGCCAGGCGCCGCCGGGCCCGGGCCGTCCCGCTGCTGGCCGGGGCGGGGGTGGCGGCGGCGCTGGCCACGCTGACCAAGCAGACCGCCGGCGTCACGATGCTGCCGGTGATGTGGCGGGCCTGGAAGGACAAGCGGTGGAAGGGCCTGGCCACGGTGATCCCGGCGTTCGCGCTGCCGATCTTGGGCGTGGCGTTGTGGGTCGGGTTCGGGGACTTCTTCTTCTGGGTGTTCACCGGCAACAGCGAGTACCTCACGTCGCTGGGCTCGTTCTCGACGATCATGGCCCGGTTGTGGGGGAACCTCGGGATCTTCTCCGGCGCTTCCGCCGCGGCGTTCCTGGCGATCATGTACATGACGGCACGCAACGGCATCTTCAAGGCCGACGCGGACCTGTGGCTGTGGCTGGCCGGTGCGGCCATCGGGGTGTCCAGCGGCTTCCACTTCTTCGGGCACTACTTCCTGCAGATGCTGCCGCCGATCGTGATCCTGGCGACTGGTGCCCTGCACCGCAACGGGTCCCGGCTGCGGTGGACCATGCTCGGCGTCACCGCTATCACGGCGACGTTGTTTCTGACGTTGGCGTTCACGTGGCCGCGGACCAACAAGGAGCACAACTGGGAGGTGGCGCAGGCGGTGCAGAAGGCCGCTGACGGGCGGGCGCTGCCGATCATCGTGTGGGGCATGGACCCGTCGATCTACTTCATGTCGGGGCAGATTCCGGCCAGCCGGTTCATCACCGCTGGTTTCCTGTCCGGGTTCGCCGGGGGCGGCGAGCAGGACAAGGTGCCGGAGATTGTTTATGACCCGAACAGCCCGATGGTGGGTATGGCTCAGGACTTCCTGAATCTTTTGCGGAAGGGGCAGGCGCCGAAGCTCTTCGTCGACGACTCGTGGGGGAAGCCGTACCAGCCGAAGGACATCGCGGTGATCGATGACTTGCTGACGAATTACTACACATTTGTTCGCGGTGTTGATCATACGTTTGTCTATGAACTGAAGGATCGGGATGGGCTGCGGGTATGGGCGCAGACGATAGTCGACAAGGGGATGCAGGACGTTTGGAACAAGAATCAGTGGGACTTCATCAACCCTGGTGATGACTGAGCTGGGGTGGGCGGCTGGGCTGGGCTGGGCCGAGCTAAGCGGCTGTGCTGGGCTGGGATGGGGGAGATGGGCGGGCCGGGAAGAGTCGGCTGTCCCGTGGGAGGATCGAAGCCATGGCTCCGACAGTGCTCTCCCAGGACGTCCTGAACCGCACCTTGCTCGCCCGCCAGGGTCTGCTGACGCCGTTCTCTGGGGCGTTCGCCGAGACCGTGGAGGCCGTCGGCGCGATTCAGGCGCAGTATTGGCCGGCTGTTGCGGTGTCGCTGTTCACGCGGAACAGCACTGCGACGCTGGAGGGGGTCTACGACGCGTTCGAGCGGCGCGAGCTTGTCGTCGGGTCCTCCATTCGGGGCACGGTTCATGCTGTCAGCCGCGCTGAGCATCCCCTGTACGCCGCCGTTTCCGAGGCCACCGACGCTGACATCGTCGCCTCGCGTAACGAGGGCAAGGACCCTGGTATGCGGGAGCTGCGTGCGGCCGTGTTGGAGTTCGCTGCGGAGAAGCCGCGGAGTGCTGCGGAGTTTCTGACGTTCGCACAGGAGTGGGCCGCGAAGCATCCGGGGCGGATGTCGGCGGCGAACCTGGAGTATCACGAGTCGCGGAACTGGCGGCCGATCTACCGGAGCAACGCCTTGATCCGGTTTCCGGCCGATGGGCGGTGGTCTGCTGCGACCGGGCCGAAGACGTACATGTACCAGCCGGAGCGTGCCGCTGATACGGACACCGCCACCGCGACGCTGGTGCGACGGCATCTCGGGGCGTTCGGCCCGGCGGCGGTCGATGATGTGGCGACCTGGCTGGGGCTGAAGGTGTCGGTGGCGCGGGCGGTTGTCGAGGGCTTCGAGGACTTGGTGACGTATACGGACGAGGCCGGCCGCACGCTCTACGATCTGCCGGAGGGCGAGGTCGTCCACGCCGGGGCGGACGTGGCGGCACCGCCCCGCCTGTTGCCCCGCTTCGACAGCATCCTGCTCGCGCACAATGCGAAGCACCGCCAGCGGATCATCTCCCGCGAGTATTGGGACCGCGTGTACAACGGGAAGAATCTGCAGATCCTGCCGTCGTTCCTGGTCGGGGGGTATGTCGCCGGGATCTGGTCGGTCGAGGTGAAGAAGAAGCTGGCGACGCTGACGCTGGAGCCGTTCCACAAGCTGGGGAAGGCGGAGGGCAAGGCGCTGATGGCGGAGGCGGAGCGGGTGCTGCGGTTGCAGGCGCCTGAGTCGGGGGCGTATGCGGTTGAGGTGGCGGGCTAGCTGGTGGGTTGCGCTGGATGGTCGGCCGGCCTGGATGGTCGGCTGGGCTTGTCCGATTGGCTTCGCCCGCCGACGTGACGGGGGATCCAGGTCACCACAACTGTGTTCAGGCACCACGTGCCACACTCTGCGAGACCAGGGGCGGCACGTGCGCCGCTTCAGTCAAACGTGGGCATATTCGGCCGCACGTTGACCGCCCGCCCCTTCGGCTCCTCCCATTCCTCCTGCCGGCCGAGGGCGGTCAGGTCCAGGATCGAGTACGCGCCGCCGAAGTCGGTGCCGCGGGCGTAGGTCGAGTAGGTGTGGAAGATCTCGTCGCCGTCCCTCAGGAAGCAGCTCATACCCGGCTGTTCCGAGCTGCCTTCCAGGATCCAGGCCTCGCCGGCCTCTTCCAGTTCGGCCGCGTTGCGGTAGTTCCACACCACGGGCATCACCGTCGGGTCGGTGGTGACGCCGAAGTCGTAGTTGAACCTGCTGCCGAAGGACGAGTAGAACGGCAGGTCCCAGCCTCGCTTGGCGGCGTAGGCGGCGATCTTCTCGTACGGGGCGCGGGCTACGAACACGTAGCGGGTGTCGCGGGCTTCCAGGTGGCGGAACAGGCCGGTGGACAACTCGTCGATGGAGGCGGTGCAGCCCATGCAGGCGTCCTCCCAGGACGGGTCGAACATCACGTGCTGGATCACCAGTTGGCGTTTGCCGTCGAACAGGTCGGCCAGGCCGACCTGTTCGTCCGGGCCGGTGAACCGGTAGGGCTCGTCGATGCGGACCATCGGTAGCATTCGGCGCTCGGTGTTGAGGGCGTCCTGTGCCCGTCGCAGTTCTTTCTCCTTGGCCAGGAGAGCCTTGCGCGCGGCAAGCCACTCTTCCCTGGTCGTGATCTCGGGAAGGCTCATGGGGCGGAGGGTATCGTCGGGGTCTGACAGTCGTTCCGCCAGGCACAAACGGGCTCCGGATCAGTACCGCTTCTTGGGTCGCTCCTGCAGGATTCCGTCCACGTAGATGTCGACCTTCTCGTTGTAGACCGCAGCCAGACCGGCGATCTTCTGCACTTCGGCGAACGGTGTGCGGTAGCACCAGATCAGGTCCTTGTGGACCTTGTCGTCGATCTCGACCGACCAGTACGTCGCCGCGCCCTTGTAAGGGCAGTGCGTCACCGAGTCTGACGGCCGCAGCACGTCCTGGTTCAGTGCGGTGATCGGCACGTAGTAGCGGGGCGGTAGTCCGGTTTCGAACAAGATCATGCTGTTGGGTGATTCGGCCAGGACCACGCCGTCCAGCTCGGCGCGGAAGCTGCGGCTGCTGGCCAGGACGTCGATCCGACTGTACGGGTCGCGGGGGTGGGTGTAGATCGGCTCGTCCTCTTCGAACCAGTCGAAGGCGTCGAAGTCGAAGCGGACCGCGTCGCGCAGCTCCTCCAGCGGGGACTCCGGCAGGGTGCGGGCCTTGGCCTCGGCGGTTGTGCCGTCGACCAGCACGTCGTGGACCTGGGCGTCGCCCCGGCTCGGCGAGTGCTCGGTTCCGCTGGTCGGTTTCAGCTCGGCGGAGACGTCGGCGGCCGGCACGTAGTAGGTCGGGTAGTAGGGCGACTCCCATACCAACAGTGGCCGCAGGGTGTCTGCCACCAGCTTGTTCCGCAGGTAGATGCGCACGCGCTTCTGTCCCTGCTCCACCTTCACGCGTCCTCGGGCGTTCTCAGCCATGGTGGTGCCGCCTCTCGATCGTCAGTCTCGGATGGCGATGCGCAAGCGCCTGAAGCCCTTGCCTTTGTTCTCCACCTTCAACACCTCGATGCGGCCGATCCATTTCGTCGACTCCACGTGGGTGCCGCCGTCGGCCTGGGTGTCCAGGCCGACGATGTCGACGATCCGGACCTCGGTCAGCTCCGGGGGGACCAGGTTGGTCGCGGTGCGGATGATGTCCGGGATGGCGAAGGCCTCGTCGCGGGGCAGGGTCTTCACGTCGATTCGGCGGTCTTCGCCCACCTCGACGTTGCACGCCTCCTCCACCCGGGCCTTGAAGTCGGCCGGTACCTCGGGGAGGTTGAAGTCCATGCGGGCGGTCCCGGGTTCCATGTTGCCGCCGGTGACCAGCGCGTCGAAGTCGCGGAAGACCACTCCGGACAGCAGGTGCAGTCCTGAGTGCGTCCGCATGAGCCAGGTCCGCCGCTCGTCGTCCAGTGCGCCGCGCACCGCGGTCCCGGCCGGTGGCAGCGGATCCTCGTCGTGCGGGATCAGGACGAGGTCGTCCCCCTTGCGCACGCCGACGATCCGGGTTCGCACGCCGCCCCACAGCAGCACACCCTCGTCCGGCGGCTGGCCTCCGCCGCCCGGGTAGAAGGCCGAGCGGTCCAGGATGATGCCCTCGGCGTCGGACCTCAGGACCGTCGCGTCCCATTCGCGGAGGGTCTGGTCGTCGAGTTCGAGTCGCTGGGTGTGGGGAGTCGCCGTCATGCGCGAAGCGTAGTCCCGCCGCCACTGTGGACGGCGACCTCAGACCAGTTGGTAGCCGGCGCCCTCGACCGCGTCGCGCACCGCGGCGATATCCAGTGGCGCGCGGCTGGCCACCACCGCGCGCTTGCCGGGCAGGTCGATCTCCACGCCGGTGACGCCGGGCAGTGCCGTCAGGGCCTCGGTCACCGCCGCGCTGCAGTGGCCGCAGCTCATCCCGGCGACGCCGTAGGCGGCGGTGCTGACGGGGGAGGTGGGGGCGGCGGCTGACATCACGTGCTCCTGGCGAGTTCGGGGGCCGGTACTTCGGCCGACGCTACCCGCGTGCTCTTGATCCACGCGGCGGCGCGCCGCACCAGGGCCTGGATTCCAGCCGAAAGCATCAGCAGCGCCACGCCGACGATGCCGTCCGCCCAGTAGTGGTTCGCGGTGGCCACCACCACGGTGATGGTCATGACCGTGTGGGCGGGCCCGATCCAGCGCCACTTGCTCGGCGAGACCCGCCACACCGTGTAGCCGACGATCACCGCCCAGATGACGTGGACGGAGGGCATCGCCGACAGCTGGTCGGGGGAGTCGGCGTTCATCGGGCCGTAGACCGACTGGTGGAAGTACAGCGCGGTGTCGGTCAGGTGCGCCTTCTCGATCATGCGCGGCGGCGCCACCGGGATCAGCTGGATGACCAGGGCGAAGGCGGTCGCCATGGCCATCGTCGTGCGGACCCGCGGGTAGTGCTCGCGGTGCCGGACGAAGAGCCAGATCAAAAAAATGATCATGCAGGTGAAGTGCATCGACGCGTAGTACAGGTTGAAGAACTTCACCACCTGCGGATGCGCCGGGAAGAACAGGTGCTGCACCCAGTGCTCGCTGGGCAGGAACACGTCCCGTTCCACGTCCCACAGCCACTCGCCGCGGTCCAGGGCGCCGTTCACCTTCATGACCGACAGGCGGCCGGCGACCTGCCACAGGCCGAACAGGCCGAGGACGGTTCCCAGCTCGCGGGGGAACGGCATGTAGCGGACCATCAGCGGCTTGCGGGAGAAGTACATGGCGGCGGCCAGCACCAGCAGGATGCCGCACAGCCAGAAGGCCATCTGATAGGGCATCATCCAGTGCACGTGGGACTCCCGTGGCGGTCAGCGCGTGATCAATGGCCCAGCTTAACGGGAGTGGTATGGCGTGTGTCGGGCAGAGTCCGGGGGTGGCGTCCGGCCCGCCACCCCGCGCATCTGCGCGATCACTACGGATCTTGACGCGCACCCCCACCGCACACCAGGGTAGGGGCCAGCACCGTCGCAAAACTCTGTCTGCAGCCCCCGCGGGTCACCCGTATCGTCGTGCCCGCCAGTGTTTGACCCAAGGTAGGCACAATGCCCGCGCGCACCGGCATGCTCACGCTCCAGCAGCTTCGCGACCTGATCTCGGTCGGCCGAATAGACACCGTCCAGATCGCGATGACCGACATGCAGGGCCGGCTGCAGGGTAAACGCCTGTCCGCCGAGTACTTCCTCGACGAGGTCGCCGCCCACGAGACCGAGGCCTGCAGCTACCTGCTCGCCGTCGACGTCGACATGAACACCGTCTCCGGCTACGAGACCTCCAGCTGGGAGACCGGTTACGGCGACTTCGTCCTCAAGCCCGACCTGAGCACCCTGCGCAACATCCCCTGGGAGCCCGGCACGGCCCTGGTCCTGGCCGACGTCACCGACCACCACGGGCATCCGGTCGCCCAGAGCCCGCGCCAGGTCCTCAAGAAGCAGCTGGCCCGGCTCGCCGAGCGCGGCTGGACCGCCTACGCCGGCACCGAGCTGGAGTTCATGGTCTTCAACGACTCCTACCAGGAGGCGTTCGGCAAGGGCTACCGGGACATGCAGCCCGCGGTGCACTACAACGGCGACTACTCGCTGCTCGGCGGCGCCATCGTCGAGCCGCTGCTCAAGCGCATCCGCACCGGCATGACCGGCGCCGGCATGTATGTGGAGTCCGCCAAGGGCGAGTGCAACCTCGGCCAGCAGGAGATCGCCTTCCGCTACGCCGACGCCCTCACCACGTGCGACAACCACGTCATCTACAAGACGGGCGCGAAGACCATCGCGCAGCAGGACGGCAAGTCCGTCACCTTCATGGCCAAGTACGACCACCGCGAGGGCAACTCCTGCCACATCCATCTCAGCCTGCGCGACGCCGACGGCTCGCCGGTGATGGCCGATCCGGACCGGCCGCACGGCATGTCCGAGATGATGGAGCACTTCCTGGCCGGGCAGCTGGCCTTCCTGCGCGACTTCACCCTGCTCTACGCCCCGAACATCAACTCGTACAAGCGCTACGCGCACGGCTCCTTCGCCCCCACCGGCATCGCCTGGGGACGCGACAACCGCACCTGTTCGATGCGGGTGGTGGGGGAGGGGCTCTCGCTGCGCGTCGAGAACCGGGTGCCCGGCGGCGACGTCAACCCCTACCTGGCGATCGCCGGCATGATCGCCGCCGGCCTGGCCGGCATCGAGCGCAACCTGACGCTGCCGCCGGAGTTCACCGGCAACGCCTACGACGCCGACGTCCCGCGGGTCCCGGACATGCTCAGCGAGGCCGTGGACATGTTCTCCTGGAGCGAGCCGGCGCGCGTGGCGCTCGGCAACGACGTCGTGGAGCACTACATCAACATGGGCCGCGTGGAGCTCGCGGCCTTCCAGTCGACGGTCACCGACTGGGAGCGGTTCCGTTCCTTCGAAAGGATGTGAGCCCGGGATGCCGGCGCCTCTCATCGGCCTGAGCACCTATCAGGAGACCGCCACGTGGGGGCCGTGGCGGAACGTCCCCGCGGCGCTGCTGCCGCACCGCTACGTCGAGTCGGTGACCCGGGTCGGCGGCGTTCCGCTGCTGCTGCCGCCGCACCTGGAGGCGCACGACGAGGACGCGCTGCGGACCGAGGGCGCGCAGGTCGTCTCCGTCCTGGACGGCCTGATCCTCACCGGCGGCCCGGACATCGACCCGGCCGGCTACGGCGCGGTCCGCCACCTCGACACCGACAACCCGCGCCGCGACCGCGACGCCTGGGAGTACGCGCTGCTCGCCGCCGCGCTGGAGCGGGACCTGCCGGTACTGGCCATCTGCCGCGGCTTCCAGCTGCTCAACGCCGCGCTCGGCGGCACCCTGCGCCAGCACCTGCCCGACGAGGCGGTGTTCGGCGACGCGCACCGCCAGCAGCTCGGCCAGTTCGCCGCGGTCCGCATCGACCTGGACCCGGCCGCGCCGCCCGGGCGCCACCTCGGCGCGCACATCATCGCCTGGTGCCACCACCATCAGGGCATCGACAAGCTCGGCGAAGGGCTGGAGTCCACCGGCAACGCGCCCGACGGTCTGATCGAGGCGGCGTGGATGCCCAAGAAGACGTTCGTCGTCGGGGTGCAGTGGCACCCCGAGGAGGACAGCAAGCCGGAGCTCTTCCGGTCCCTCATCGAGGCCGCGACCCGTTACGCCAAAGGAAAATAGCGCGTGTACGACCTGATCAACCCGGCCACCGGCGCCGTCTTCCGCAGCATCGAGATGACCACCGCCGACGGCGTCGACGCCGCGGTGGCCCGGGCGCGGGCGGCGTTCCCGGCCTGGCGCGACGTCGCCCCGGCGGACCGCGCCCGGCTGCTGCGGCGCTTCGCCGAGCTCGTCGACACCAACGGAGAGGACCTGGCGCGGACCGAGGTCGAGAACGCCGGCCACACCATCGGCAACGCGCGCTGGGAGGCCGGCAACGTCCGCGACGTGCTGACGTACTACGCGGCGGCGCCGGAGCGGCTGTTCGGCCGCCAGATCCCGGTGGCCGGCGGGCTGGACCTGACCGTGGCCGAACCGCTCGGCGTGGTCGGCGTCATCGTGCCCTGGAACTTCCCGATGCCGATCGCGGCGTGGGGCTTCGCGCCGGCCCTGGCGGCCGGCAACACCGTGGTGCTCAAACCCGCCGAGACCACGCCGCTGACCGCGCTGCGGCTGGCGGAGCTCGGGCTGGAGGCCGGGCTGCCCGAGGGCGTGCTGCAGGTCGTGCCCGGCTTCGGGCCGGAGGCCGGGGCGCGGCTGGTCGAGCACCCGGACGTCCGCAAGATCGTGTTCACCGGCTCGTCGGCCGTGGGGCGCGCGATCATGGCGCGATGCGCGGAGCAGGTCAAGCGGGTCACGCTGGAGCTCGGCGGGAAGAGCCCGAACATCGTGTTCGCCGACGCGGACGTCGAGAAGGCGGCGGCCGCGGCACCGTACGGGGTCTTCGACAACGCCGGCCAGGACTGCTGCGCGCGGTCCCGGATCTACGTCGAGGCGGCGGTGTACGACGCGTTCATGGAGCGGTTCCTGGACGCCTGCCGCGGGGTCGTGGTCGGCGATCTGCTCGACGAGAAGACCGAGATGGGGCCGCTCATCTCGGCCGCGCAGAAGGCGCGCGTCGCGGGGTTCGTCGAGGCGGTCGCCGACGCGGACATCGCGTTCCGCGGCGAGGTGCCGGACAACGGCGGGTTCTGGTACCCGCCGACGGTCGTCACGGGCGTCGCGCCGGACGCGGCGATCCAGTGCGACGAGGTGTTCGGGCCGGTGGTGACGGTGACGCCGTTCGCTTCCGAGGCCGAGGTGGTCGAAGCGGCCAACCGCTCCGAATACGGCCTGTCCGGCTCGATCTGGACCCGCGACCTCTCCCGCGCCCTGCGCGTCTCCCGCGCGGTACAGTCCGGGAACCTCTCGGTGAACTCGAACTCGTCGGTGCGCTACTCGACCCCCTTCGGCGGCTTCAAGCAGTCCGGCCTCGGACGGGAACTGGGACCGGACGCGCTGGCGGCCTTCACCGAGACCAAGAACATCTTCATCGCTCTGTGACGACAGAGCAGTCGAGAACGGCTCGAGAACGAGGAGAACGATGACCGAGCGTCTTTCCGGCCGGGTGGCCGTCATCACCGGCGGCACCGGCGGGATCGGGCTGGCCACCGCCCGGCGCTTCGCCGCCGAGGGCGCGCACGTGGTGCTCGCGGACCTCGACGAAGCCACCGGCAAGGCGGCGGCCGAGGAGGTCGGCGGCCTGTTCGTGCGCACCGACGTCACCGACGCCGACCGCGTCGCGGCCCTGTTCGACACCGCCGTCAGCACCTACGGCCGCGTCGACGTCGCCTTCAACAACGCCGGCATCAGCCCCCCGGACGACGACTCGATCCTGGACACCGGCATCGAGGCCTGGGACCGCGTGCAGAAGGTCAACCTCACCTCGGTCTACCTGTGCTGCAAGGCGGTCATCCCGCACATGATCCGCCAGTTCGAGGAGACCGGCCGCGGCGGCTCGATCATCAACACCGCCTCCTTCGTCGCCACCCTCGGCTCGGCGACCTCCCAGATCTCCTACACCGCCTCCAAAGGCGGCGTCCTGGCCATGTCCCGCGAACTCGGCGTCCAGTTCGCCAAGCAGGGCATCCGCGTCAACGCCCTGTCCCCCGGACCGGTGAACACGCCCCTGCTGAAGGAGCTGTTCGCGAAGGACCCGGAGCGCGCCGCCCGACGGCTGGTCCACGTCCCCCGCGGCAGCTTCGCCGAGCCGGAGGAGATCGCCGCCGCGGTGGCGTTCCTGGCCAGCGACGACGCGTCGTTCGTCACCGCGTCCAACTTCCTGGTCGACGGGGGGATCAGCGGCGCCTACGTCACTGCACTTTGACGTCCTCCCCGCCCGAGAGGGCGGGGATTACCGCCCGACTCGCCTTGGTGCGGGTGGCGGGTCGGCAGGTGGGTTCGCGGTTCGCAGGCGTCCCCATCGGTCCGCCTCCCCGCGCTGTCACGGCACGTCCTGCCGCGAATCCGCGTCCGAGGGCGCGGTCGATGATGTTCTTGGCGGCGTTCACGTCAGCGTGCTCGGTGTGTCCGCAAACGGTGCAGGCGAACTCGGCTTGGCTCTTGCGCGAGTCCGGATCCACGCGGCCGCATGCAGAGCATGTCTGGCTCGTGTATGCCGCTCTTACTTTGACGATGCGGCCGGGGGCCTTGTCTTCCAGACGGCGAGCAAGGTCTCCCCAGCCTGAGTTCAGAATGCCGCGGTTCAGCCCTGCCTTCTGCCGGACCCTCGTCCCGGGAACCTGGACGGTTCCTCTCGCCGACCTCGTCATGTTCTTGATATTCAGGTCTTCGATGGCGATAACGTCGAAGGACCGCGCAAGATAGGTGGTCGCCTTCTCCACGAAGTCCTTGCGCCGGTCAGTCTGCCGGGCAGCGAGCCGGGCGATTTGGGAGGTGAGCCGGGCCCGGCGCTTCGAGCCCGGCTCGGAGCGCGCCAGACGGCGTTTGAGACGCAGCAGCCGCTCCGCTTCCTTCGGCCCGAGACCCGGTGCGACGAACAACTCACCCGTGGACAAAGTTGCCGAGGTCACCACGCCCCGGTCCACCCCCACCACGGCGTCGGTTGCTGGAGCCGGGATGGGCTCGGGGACTGCGGCGAAGGCGATGTGCCAACGTCCTGCCCGGTCCTTCGTCACCCGATAGGACTTGGCTGCCGGGACCTGCCGTGACCAGGCGAATCTCACCCACCCGACTTTCGGGATCCATACCTCGCCGAGCCGGCGGCTCAGTCGGCGCACCTTCTGGGCTTGGCCGCCGACGATTCGGAACCCCTCGTCCCGTCCCAGCTTCCGCCAGGTCGGCCTGCGATGAGTTCCAGCGAAGAAGGCTGACATCGCCTGCGCGAAGTCTCTTAGCGCTTGTTGCTGCACTGTGTGCGAGCCCGCGGCCAGCCACGCGTTGTCTGCTCGCGCCTCTGTGAGTTGTCGGCACTGTTCAGCGAACCGCGGCGCGGACTTACGGTGTGGACGCCAGTGCGAACCCTGTTCGACCGCGAGGTTCCACACGAACCGCGCCATGGCGCAGTGTCCGCGTAGCGACGCTTCTTGAGCGCAGGTCGGATACAGCCGGAATCGCGACACACGCTTACCATAAAGGCGAGCTCTGACAAACCAGGCAGCGCGCTCTCTCGGCCCTGAGTTACCAGGTCATCGTGACTTTGGTGGCATCGAGCCGAGTCTCGTACGGACGTTGAAGTCGTCGCGGGAGGTACTTCCGCCGGGACCGTTCTTGTAAGGTCTGAAGCATGACGAGCAACGTCCCCGAACCCATCGATCCGCGCCAGCTCCGCGTGTCCGACACCGAGCGCGAGGCGGTCGCCGAACAGCTGCGGGTCGCGGCCGGGGACGGCCGTCTCGACCTGGATGAGCTGGAGGACCGCATCACCGCGGTCTACAGCGCGAAGACCTATGCCGAGCTGGAGCCCATCACCCGGGATCTGCCCGTGGGGACCACGGTGCGGGGGTCGGCCGGCGTGCCGGCCCCGGCCACGCGGGGGCGGTGGCGGGTGGGGCTGAAGCCCGGGCGGACCAAGACCGTGGTGGTCATGGGTGGTTCGGAGAGCAAGGGTAAGTGGGTCGTCCCGCGGAGCTACAAGGCTTTCGCGTGGATGGGTGGTATCGAGCTGGACCTGCGGGACGCCGATTTCGAGGACATGGAGGTCACGATCAACGCCTCCACCTGGATGGGCGGGATCGCGATCGTCGTGCCGGAGGGGTTGAACGTCCACGTGCACGGGTTCGGCTTCATGGGTGCGTACTCCGGGACGCCCGGCGGGGAGGTCGATCCCGCGGCGCCGACCGTGCACATCCGCGGGTTCGCGTTCATGGGTGCGGTGGACGTCAAGCGCAAGCCGCCGAAGCAGCCCAAGAACAAGGAGCTGCAGCACGACCAGCAGCGCGAGCTCGGCGGCTGATCCCGCCGTAAAGCATTAACGATCTGTCGGTGATCGCCGCTAGGTTGCCGACATGGCTCAGACCACATTCCCTGACGCACCCTTGATCAAGGCGGTGGGCCTGCGCAAGGTGTTCCCGCCGGCCAAGCGTGGGGGCGAGCCCTTCACCGCGGTCGACGGTGTCGACTTCGAGCTCCGGCGTGGGGAGGTCTTCGGCTTCCTCGGGCCGAACGGGGCCGGCAAGTCCTCGACGATGCGGATGATCGGCTGTGTCTCGCCGATAAGCGGTGGCGAGCTCACCATCCTGGGCATGGACCCCCGCGTCGACTCCGCGAAGATCAAGGCCCGGCTCGGTGTGGTCCCGCAGGAGGACTCGCTCGACCTGGAGCTGCGGGTCCGGGAGAACCTGCTGATCTACGGACGCTACTTCGGGCTCAAGCGGGCCGAGATCGCCGAGCGCACCGCCGAGCTGCTGGAGTTCGTCCAGCTCGCGGACCGGGCCGAGTCGCCGGTCGAACCGCTCAGCGGTGGGATGAAGCGCCGCCTGACCATCGCCCGCTCGCTGATCAACTCGCCGGAGATCCTGATCCTGGACGAGCCCACGACCGGTCTGGACCCGCAGGCCCGGCACGTCGTCTGGGACCGCCTGTTCCGCCTCAAGCAGGCCGGCACCACCCTCGTCCTGACCACGCACTACATGGACGAAGCCGAGCAGCTCTGCGACCGCCTGGTGGTGATGGACCACGGCAAGATCGCCGCCGAGGGCTCGCCCCGCGCCCTCATCGAACGCTACTCCACCCGCGAGGTGCTGGAGATCCGGTTCGAACCCGGCAGCGGCGCGCACGAGTCCGCCGTGGCCAAGGCCGAGGGGCTGCTCGGCACCGGGGAGCGCGGCTCGATCGACCGGCTGGAGGAGCTCCCGGACCGGCTGCTGCTCTACAGCGACGACGGCGAGGCCGCGCTGGCCGCCGTGCACGGCTCGGGCATCACCCCGCTGGCCTCACTCGTCCGCCGCTCGTCGCTGGAGGACGTGTTCCTGCACCTGACCGGCCGGACGCTGGTGGACTGACGATGAGCGCCCCGACCTCCACCCGGCCGGTGATGGCCTCCCGCGAACTCGCGGGCCTGCTGACCAACTACCGCCGCACCTGGCGTGCCTCGATCTTCTCCAGCATCCTGGCTCCGCTGATGGGCCTGGTCGCGCTGGGCATGTCGCTCGGCAAGATCGTGGACGCCGGTCCGGGCGCGGACTCCTTCGGCACCGTCGGCGGCAAGCCGGTGACGTACCTCCTGTTCCTGGCCCCGGCGCTGCTGGCGAACGCCGCGATGCAGACCGCCATCGGCGAGTCGACGTACCCGGTGATGGGCGCGATGAAGTGGCAGAAGACGTACCACGCCGCGATCGCCTCCCCGCTGAGCGCGCGCGACGTGTACCTCGGCCAGGTGATGTTCATCGGTCTGCGGATCCTGATGAACTGCGGGGTGTTCCTCGGCGTGATGGCGCTGTTCGGGGCGGTGGAGGCGGCCGGCCCCGCCGGCCTGGGCCCGTTGCTGGCGCTGCCGGCGGCGGTGCTGACCGGCCTGGCCTTCGCCGCGCCGACCGTGGCTTGGGCCGTCACCCAGGAGCGGGACACCGGCTTCTCGCTCGTGTTCCGCTTCGTGATGATCCCGCTGTTCCTGTTCTCCGGGACCTTCTTCCCGGTGTCGCAGCTGCCCGCGGTGATCCAGCCGTTCGCCTACGCCACGCCGCTGTGGCACGGCGTCGACCTGTGCCGGGGACTGGCGCTGGGCACCGCCACGGCCGGCTCGGTGCTGCTGCACGTCGGCTATCTGTCCGCCCTGGTCGCCGTCGGTGTCTGGTACGGCGCCCACACCTACCGCCGTCGGCTGAACCCGTAGCGAGGAGATCGCCAGATGACGACGACGGAACTCCCGCTGACCCGGCTGATCCTGGGCCGCCGCGCGTTCGGGGCGCTGGGCGGATCCAAGGCGCCGCTGATGGTCGAGCGGAACGTGATGGTGTACCGGCGGCTGTGGCTGATGCTGGCCTCCGGGTTCTTCGAGCCCTTGTTCTACCTGCTGTCCATCGGCGTCGGGCTGGGCAAGCTGACCGGCGCGGTGGACGGCGTGCCGTACACCGACTTCGTGGCGCCCGGGCTGCTGGCGGTGTCGGCGATGAACGGCGCGGTGTTCGACTCGACGTTCAACGTGTTCTTCAAGATGAAGTACGCGAAGACCTACGACGCCATGCTGGCCACGCCGCTGCGCGTCGGCGACATCGCGGCCGGCGAGATCACCTGGGCGCAGCTGCGGGGCCTGCTGTACTCCACGGCCTTCCTGGCCATCATGGTCGTGATGGGCTTGGTGCACTCCTGGTGGGCGCTGCTGGCCCTGCCGGTGACGGTGCTCATCGGGTTCGCGTTCGGCGCGGTCGGGATGGCGTGCACCACCTTCATGCGGTCCTGGCAGGACTTCGACCTGGTGACGCTCGCGCTGATGCCGATGTTCCTGTTCTCCGGGGCCTTCTACCCGCTGTCCGTCTACAGCGACGGCGTCAGGCGGCTGATCGAGGCGCTGCCGCTGTACCACGGGATCGACCTGCTGCGGTCGCTGACGCTGGGGCGGGTGCATGTCGGGCTGCTGTGGGACGTGGTGTATCTCAGCGTGATGGCGCTGATCGGCGCGCTGGTCGCGGCACGGCGGCTGGAGCGGCTGCTGCTGACGTAGCGGGGGAGCGGCCGTTCCCCGCGCCGGTGCCAAAGAGGCCTGACTGCGTGTCGGTGATCGGCGGCCCGGACCGCACGCGGAAGAATCACTGTCGGTAGTGATTCAGGTTGACTTCCGTGACGGGAGTTAGGTAAGCCTTACCTGATCTCTTGCCACGGATGGAGAACCGCTATGCCCTCGCCCGCCCCGCCCGCCGACCGCACCACTCCCCAGGCCGTGCCACCCGGCGATGGCGTGCCGGGCGGGTCCCGGCCGATCCTGGCCCGGCAGGCCGCGCGCGAATCCGCGGCGCGCACGTACGCGCGGCACCTGCCGATCGTCCCGGTGCGGGCCCGCGGGGCGTGGATCACCGGCGCCGACGGCCGCGACTACCTGGACTGCCTGTCCGGCGCCGGGACGCTCGCCCTCGGGCACAACCACCCGGTCGTGGTCGGCGCGATCCGCGCGGTGCTGGACAGCGGGGCGCCGCTGCACGTGCTGGACCTGGCCACCCCGGTCAAGGACGACTTCACCTCGGCGCTGCTGGGCGTGCTCCCGCCGGAGCTGGCGGCCGACTGCCGCATCCACTTCGCCGGGCCGACCGGCGCCGACGCGGTCGAGGCCGCGGTGAAGCTGGCGCGTACCGCCACCGGGCGGCGCGGGCTGTTCGCGTTCACCGGCGCCTACCACGGCATGACCGCCGGCGCTTTGGCCCTGACCGGGGCGAACGCGGTCCGGGAGCCGGCGGTGGCCGGGGACCCGTTCCTGACGCGGCTGCCGTTCCCGCATCCGTACCGCTGTCCGTTCGGCCTCGGCGGTGCGCTCGGCGAGGCGGCTTCGGCCTCGTATGTGCGCACCCTCATCGAGGACCCGCAGTCCGGCGCGCCGCTGCCCGCGGCCGTGGTGGTCGAGCCGGTGCAGGGCGAGGGCGGCGTGGTGCCGGCCCCGGACGCCTGGCTGCGGTCCCTGCGGTCGCTGACGCGGGAGCACGGGGTGCCGCTGATCGCCGACGAGGTCCAGACCGGCTTCGGCCGTACCGGCGAGCTGTTCGGTGTGGACCACGCGGGTGTGGTGCCGGACGTGATGGTGCTGTCGAAGGCGGTCGGCGGAGGGCTGCCGTTGGCGGTGGTCGTCTACCGTGCGTCCCTGGACCGTTGGGCCGAAGGAGCGCACACGGGCACCTTCCGCGGCAACCAGCTGGCGATGGCGGCGGGCGCGGCGACGCTTCGGTTCATCGCGGCGGAAGGGCTGGCGGCCCGCGCCGCGGAGTTGGGAAGACTTCTTGTCAGTCGTCTGACCAGATATCAGGCCCAGTATCCCCTGCTCGGCCAGGTGCGCGGACGCGGATTGATGATCGGCTTGGAGATCGTCGACCCGGCCGGCGAACCGGACGCCCTCGGCGCTCTGCCCGCCGCGCCCGCGGCCGCCCGCCGCCTGCGCGCGGAACTGCTGGCGCGCGGCGTGATCGCGGAGCTCGGCGGCCGCCACGGCGCGGTCCTGCGGCTGCTGCCGCCGCTGACGCTGGGCGACGACGAGGCGGAACACCTGCTCGGAGTGCTGGGCCGGGCCCTGGACGTGGTGGCGGAGGACCGGGACGCGCCGCGCGCGCGGATGGAGGTGGCACGTGTCTGAGGAGCTGGTTCCGGACGTCCTGCCCGACGGGACGGTGGCGGCGCTGACCGACGGACCGGCCGTCGCCGGCCTGGTCGCGGCCCCCGGCCACGTGGCGCACGACATCGAGGCCGATGTGGTGCGCGGCATCCTGCGGGCCGAGCCGCTCGGAGCGCTGACGGAGGTGGTGGTGGCGAGCACCGATCAGCCTCGTGACATCGAAGCCGAAGTCCTGCGCGGTGTCCTGCGTGCCGAGTCCTTCGGGCCGCTGGTGTCGGCGCCCGCCAAGGCCGGCGGTCTGACCACTGGTCCGGCTCTCTCCATCGCCGCCAACATCGCCGCCAACACCGCCGCCGCGACACCCGGTCCGCCGTCCGTCGTCGACGCCACCGCCCTCGCCTCCGGTCCGACCGGCACCGGCCCCCTCGCCCTCCTGCTCGCCGAGGTCCTCGACGGTCTCGACCGCGGCCGCGCCGACTGGCTCGGCCCGGTCCCGCCCGGCGGCCCGGCCGCCGTCCGCGACGCCGTCGTCGCCAGCGGCTTCGGCACGCTGCCCGACCGCGGCGCCGATCCCTTCGAGACCGTCGCCTCGCTCGGCCGCCTGCTCGCCTGGGGCGCCGCCGACCCCGCGCATCCGCACTGCGCCGCGCATCTGCACTGCCCCACGCTCGCCGTCAGCGTCGCGGCGGAGACGGCCGTCGCCGCGCTCAACCAGTCGCTCGACTCGTGGGACCAGGCGCCGGCCGCCGGGGAGATCGAGGCGCGGGTCGTGCGGACCCTGACGCGCGCGATCGGGTACCCCGACTCCAGCGCCGGCGTGCTGACCTCCGGCGGCACCGAGTCCAATCTCATGGGCCTGCTGCTGGCGCGCGACGAGGTGGTGCGCCGCCGCTTCGACGCCGATCCCGACCTGGACGGCATCCCGCCGATCGCGGCCGGGCGGCTGCGGGTGCTGGCGTCCGACCAGGCGCACTTCTCCGTCGCCCGGAACTCCGCGTTCCTCGGGCTCGGGGAGCGGTGCGTGATCTCGGTCGCCTCCGACGCCGAGGGGCGGATGCGGGTCGGCGCGCTGGCCGAGGCGCTGGAGGCGGTCGTCGCCCGGGACGAGATCCCGATGGCGGTCGTCGGCACCGCCGGGACCACGGACCTCGGCGCGCTCGACCCGCTGGAGGAGATCGCCCGGCTCGCCGTGCGCCACGGCGCGTGGTTCCACGCCGACGCGGCCTACGGCGGCGGCCTGCTGCTCGGCACCGAGACCGACGAGCGCCTCCGCGGCCTGGCGCTCGCCGACTCCGTCACCCTCGACCTGCACAAGCTCGGCTGGCAGCCGGTGCCGGCCGGCAGCTTCCTGGTGAAGGGCGCCGCCTCGCTGCGCACGCTGGAGAAGCGCGTCGCCTACCTCAACTCGGTCGACGACGAGCAGGCCGGCTACCCGAGCCTGCTCGGCCGGTCCCTGCGCACCACCCGGCGGGCCGACGCGGTGAAGATCGCGGCGGCGTTCCAGGCGCTGGGGCGCGAGGGCTTCCAGCGCATGCTGGACCGGTGCCGGGAACTGGCCCGGTACGCGGCGGGGGCCGTGCGGCGGCAGCCCGAGCTCGAGCTCACCGCCGAGCCGCACCTGACCACCGTCCTGTTCCGCTATCTGCCGTCGGACCCCCGCGACGCGGACCGCGTCAACGGGGCCCTGCGGCGTCGCCTGCTCGAGGCCGGCCAGGCCGTCCTCGGGCGCACCGAGCTGGCACGGGAGCGGCCGGGGACGCTTCCCGGCACGGTCCGGCTCAAGCTCACCCTTCTCAACCCCCACACCACCGAGCCCCAGATCGACGCCCTGGTGGCCGCGGTCTGCGCGGCCGGCGGCGCTGTGTCCGCTAGGAGCGGCCCCTCATGAACACCTTCGCCGCCGACGAGCTGTCGGCTGAAGTCCTTCTCCGCTGCTGGGTCCGCGAGACGCGGATCCCGGTGCCGACCGGCGGCCCGATGCGGCTGACGTTCCCGGCCACCGGCGTCACCGTCGAGGTGGACGTCGACGCCTGGTCGGCGGTCGGCTGGCACCGGTTCGGGCCGATCTACCCGCTGGCCCTGCCGCACGCCAACCGCAAGTCCGGCGCGCCGAAGAACAAGGCGTTCGCCCGCCCGGCCGGGGACGAGATCGAGCCGGACAGCGCCTGGGTCGCCGAGTCCTGGCTGCCGCCGGCGGCCCCGCCGCCGCTGGACGCCGCGACGCTGGCGACGTTGATCGCGCGGGAGGCCGGAGGCGGGGTGCCGGCGGTGGCGGAGCTGGTGGCGCGGGTGGTCGACTCCAGCCGCCGGATCGCCGCGCACCTGTCGCACGGGACGAGCCAGGGGGAGACGCGGTTCCTGTGGGCGGAGAAGGCGTTGGTGGCGGGGCACCCGTTCCATCCGGCGCCGAAGGCGAGGGAAGGCCTGACGGACGAGGAGGCCGTGCGCTACTCGCCGGAGCTCGACGGCACGTTCCAGCTGCACTGGTGGTCGGTGGACCCGACGATCGCGGTCCACGACTCCGCCGAGGCGGACTCGGCCCCCGTCCTGGTGCACAAGCTGCTCGGCGGAGACCTGCCCCGGGGGGCGACGCCGAACAGCGTCCTGATCCCGGCGCATCCCTGGCAGTCCCACGACCTGCGGCGGCGGCCGGAGATCCAGGACCTGGTGGAGCAGGGACTGCTGGCGGACCTGGGGCCGCACGGGCGGCCCTGGCACGCCACGAGCTCCCTCCGGACGGTGTACCGCGCCGATGCCCCGTACATGCTGAAACTGCCGCTGGCGCTGCGGATCACGAACTCCAAGCGTGAGAACCTGCGCAAGGAGCTGCGGCGCGGCGTCGAGGTGCGGAGGATGCTGGACGCCGGGCTGGCGAAGGCGATCGCCGCGGCGCACCCCGGATTCGGGATCGTGGGCGACCCGGCGTGGGTGGCGGCCGACACCGGGGCGCCGGGCCTGGACGTGATGCTCCGCGAGAACCCGTTCGGCCCGATGGACCGGGTGTACTGCGTCGCGGCGTTCACGGACCTCGGGTACGGGCCGTCGCGGAACGGGCACCTGCGGGAGAACCTGCTGGCGGACATCGTCGTCGGCTCGGCCGAGCGGACGGGGGCCCGGCCGGCCGAGGCGGTGCTGGACTGGTTCACGCGGTATCTCGACGCGGTCGTCGTGCCGCTCCTGTGGCTCGACGCCGTCCACGGCGTCACGCTGGAGGCGCACCACCAGAACACGCTCGTGGTCCTGGACCCGCACGGCCTGCCCGAGGGCGGCCGGTACCGCGACAACCAGGGCTACTACTTCCGGGAATCGGCGGTGCCGCATCTGGCGGACTTCGTGCCGCGCCCCGGGGAGGACAGCGATTCCGTCGTCGCCGACGGCGTGGTGGACGAGCGGCTCACGTACTACGTCGGAGTCAACAACCTGATCGGGATGATCGGGGCGCTCGGGGCCACCGCCCTGGTGGACGAGCGCCTGCTGCTGCGGCGGGCCCGGGAGGTGCTGGGGCGGTTCGCGGCCGCGCGGCAGGCGTCCGGGCGGGCGCACCGGGTGACCGAGGCGCTGCTGGAGAGCCCGACGCTGCCCTGCAAGGCGAACCTGCTGACCCGGGTGGCCGGGCTCGACGAGCTCGTGGGGCCGCTGGAGACGCAGAGCGTGTACGTGCAGATCCCGAACCCGCTGGCGGTGCCCTGATGACGACGCTGCAGACGCGCGGGGGCTGGCTGCTGCCGACGCCGTTCGGCCGGTTCGAGCTGGACCAGTTGCGTCCGCTGAAGGACCTGGCGTTGCTGCACGGCTGGATGAACGACCCCGAGGTGGCGGCGTTCTGGGACCTGGCCGGGCCGCGCGAGGTGCTGGACCAGCACATCGCGGCCGTGCTCTCCTCGACCCACTCCGAGCCGTATCTCGGCCGCCTCGACGGGGAGGCCATGAGCTACTGGGAGATCTACCGGGCGGACCAGGACCCGCTGGCGGACCATTACTCGGCGCGGCGCGGCGACGTCGGCATCCATCTGCTGATCGGACCGGGCTCGTTCCGGGGGCGCGGCATCGGTTCCACGCTGATCCGCGCGGTCGCCGACTGGGCCCTGTCGCGGACCGCCTCGTCGCGGGTCGTGTCCGAGCCCGACCTGCGCAACCAGCGGTCGATCCGGGCCTTCACGAACGCCGGGTTCGCCCCGCGCGGGGTGCTGGACCTGCCGGAGAAGCAGGCCGTGCTGATGGTCTACGACCGGACCCTGATCCCCGAGACCAGGAGGGCCGGCTGATGTCCGCGACGAACGCGCCCCACTTCGATCTGGTCGGGGTGGGGATCGGGCCGTTCAACCTGGCGCTGGCGGCGCTGGCCGAGCCGTTGCGGGAGAACCACAGCCTGGAGGCGCTGTTCCTGGAGCGCCGGCCGGAGTTCTCCTGGCACCGGGGGCTGATGCTGGACGGCGCCACGCTCCAGGTCCCGTTCCTGGCGGACCTGGTGTCGCTGACCGATCCGACCAGCCGGTTCTCGGTGCTGAACTGGCTGCGGGAGACCGAGCGGCTCTACAGCTTCTACTTCGCGGAGAACCTGTTCCTGCAGCGGCGCGAGTACGAGGCCTACTGCCAGTGGGTCGCCGCGCAGCTCCCGTTCTGCCGGTTCGGCACCACGGTGACGCGGGTCCGGCGCTCGGTGCGGGAGGAAGGCGGGTTCGACGTCGAGTACACGGCGCCGAGCGGACCGGTCACGGTGCACGCCGCGAACGTGGTGCTCGGGATCGGGACGGAGCCGGTGCTGCCGTTCGAGGTCGCCGGAACCGTTCTGCACAGCGCCGACTACCTGCCGCACCGCGAGCGGCTGCGGGGCCTGGACGACGTGACGGTCGTCGGGTCCGGGCAGTCCGGTGCGGAGGTGGTGCTGGACCTGCTGCGCGGCGGGGCGCCGGGGCAGCGGGTGCGCTGGCTGACGCGGAGTGCGGCCTTCGAGCCGATGGAGTACTCGAAGCTCGGCCTGGAGCACTTCACGCCGGAGTACACCCGCTATTTCCATGGGCTGCGAGACGACGTGCGGGCCGACCTGCTGCGGACGCAGGGGCGGCTGCACAAGGCGATCAGCGTCGAGACCATCGCCGAGCTGCACAGCGAGCTGCACATGCGGTCGTTCGACAGTCTCTACGGCGGCACGCTGGGCTTGGCCGGGGACAGCGGGGTGACGCTGCTCCCGGGGGTCGCGGTGACCGGGGGCTCTCCCGCGCCGCGCGGCTGGGTGGAACTGAGCTGTCTGCACGAGCGGCACAAGCGTGAGTTCAGGGTCCTGACCGAGGGCGTGGTCATGGCGACCGGATATCGCGAGCGCCGTCCGGACTTCCTGGACCCCGACCTCGCCTCGGCGCTGGACGACGCCGATCTGGACTACCGCGTCGCTCCCGGCGTGTACGTCCAGAACGCCGAGCAGCGGACCCACGGGGTCGGAGCCCCCGACCTGGGTCTGGGGGCGCATCGGGCCGCCGTGATCCTGAACGCCGTCACCGGCCGCACTGTCTACGACTTACCCAGGCGCGCGGCGCACACCGCCTTCGACCCGACGGCGGCCGCCGAGCGTGATCCCGGAATCCGAATCGAGGTGTCCTGACGATGTCCCCAACGGCCCGCAACCTCCGCGCCGAGGCCGGCGCGGCGTCCGAGACCTGGCGCAGGGCGGCGCGCGCGCTGCTGGCGAAGTGCGTCGGCGAGTTCTGCTACGAAGGGCTGCTCACACCCGAGCCGGACCCGGAGGCGGAGGGGGGTGACAGGTACCGGCTCGATCTGGACCACGGCGTCTGCTACCGGTTCCGCGCGGACCGCGGGGACTACGGGTCCTGGTTCGTCGACGACGAGTCGCTGCGGCGCTCCGAGCGCGGCGCGGAGAGCGCCCCGCACGATCCGCTGGCCTTCATCCGGGACGCCCAGGGCCGGCTGGGCCTGCCCGGCGACACCGCCGGCCACCTGATCCGCGAGCTGGCGGCGACGCTGTCCGCGGACGTGTGCCTGGCCCGGGGCGCGGTCGGGGTGGCGGAGCTGGCCGAGCTGTCGTACGCGGAGCTCGAGGGCCACATGACCGGGCACCCGTGGATCGTGTTCAACAAGGGCCGGTTCGGGTTCTCGGCCTCGGACGCGCTGCGCTACGCGCCCGAGGCGCGGCACCAGGTGCGGCTGCCGTGGATCGCGGTGGACCAGGACCTGGCGGACTTCAACGCGGTCCGGAACCTGACGTCGCAGCGCCTGTACACGACGGAGCTGGACTCGAACACGCGGATCCGGTTCGGGAGCGAGCTGGTGCGCAACGGGTTCAACCCGGCGCGGTACTGGTGGCTGCCGGTGCATCCGTGGCAGTGGGACGAGATGATCCAGCCGCTGTTCGGAGCCGAGGTGGCGGCCGGCCTGATCGTGCCCTTGGGGTACGCGGACGACGAGTACCTGCCGCAGCAGTCGATCCGGACGTTCGCGAACGTCAGCCACCCCGAGCGCCACCACGTGAAGCTGCCGCTGTCGGTGCTGAACACGATGGTGTGGCGGGGACTGCCGACGGAGCGGACGGTCGCGGCGCCGGCGGTGACCGAGTGGCTGCTGGACGTGGCCGACGGGGACACGTTCCTGTCGGACGAGTGCCGGGTCATCCTCCTGGGCGAGGTGGCGTCGGTGGCGGTCCGCCACCCGGTGTTGGACCGGATGCCGGATGCGCCGTACCAGTATCGGGAGTTGCTGGGCGCGATCTGGCGGCAGCCGCTGCAGCCGAGGCTGGACCCGGGGGAGCGGGCGCGGACGATGGCGTCGCTGCTGCACGTGGACCCCGAGGGACGGCCGTTCGTCGTCGAGCTGGTGGAGCGGTCGGGGCTGGACGGGGCGGACTGGCTGGACAAGCTGTTCGCCGCGGTGCTGCCGCCCCTTCTGCACTTCCTGTACAAGTACGGGATCGTGTTCAATCCGCACGGGGAGAACACGGTGCTGGTGTCGGACGAGCGGGAGTGGCCGACGCGGCTGGCGGTGAAGGACTTCGTCGACGATGTGAACATCAGCGAGAAGGACCTGCCGGAGTTGGGGAGCCTGCCGGCGGACGTCGAGGCGGTCCTGAACCGGGAGTCGCCGGACTATCTGTGCCAGTTCATCCAGTCCGGGTTGTTCATCGGGCACTTCCGGTACCTGGCCAGGCTGGCCGAGCAGCACCTGGAGGTGGACCGGCGGCTGTTCTGGGGCCTGGTCGCGGACCGCGTCCTGGACTACCAGGCCAGCTTCCCGCAGATGGCGGACCGGTTCGAGATGTTCGACCTCTTCCAGCAGCGCATCGACCGGCTGTGCCTGAACCGTAACCGTCTGCACCTGACGGGCTACCGCGATCGGGCCGAGCGGCCGCATGTCGAGGCCGAGGGGACGGTGGCGAACCCGCTGAGCTTGTGAGGACCCGCTGTACCGTCGGCTCGATGAGCCGGCAGGGCTGATCGGGCGGCGGATCTCCTACGAGGACACCGGCCGGGGTGGCACCGTCGTCCTGATGCCCGGCCGGGGCGGCTGGCTGGCGTCGACGGTCGCGGGCCGGCTCAGCGCGCACTGATCGCCGAGCCGGTCCCGACCGGCCCGCTCCCGCTGAACCGCCGCCGACCCACCGGTTTCCGGCCCGGCCTGTCACCGGCGCTCGGTACTCTGGTCCGACCATGCCGAACTCTGGCGGGGCCGCCCCCGATTCCGAAGATGACCTGACTCCCCTGCTCGACGCGGCGGTGGAGGCGTTGGGCGGTCAGACCCGCCCCGGGCAGATCGCCATGGCCAAGGCCGTGGAAGCCGCCCTCGACGACCGGGTCCACCTCCTGGTGCAGGCCGGGACCGGCACCGGGAAGTCGCTGGCCTACCTGGTCCCCGCGCTGGCGCACCACAAGCGGGTGATCGTCGCCACCGCGACCCTCGCGCTCCAGCGGCAGCTGGTCGCCCACGACCTGCCCCGGCTCGCCACGGCGATAGCGCCGCTCATCAAGCGCGAGCCGGCGTTCGCCCTGCTCAAGGGGCGGAACAACTACGTCTGCCTGAACAAGGTCGAGGGCGGTCAGGCCGACGACGACAACCAGGACATGCTGTTCGACCCCCTGGCGGTCGGCAAGCTCGGCGCCGAGGTGCTGCGCGTCCGGGAGTGGGTCGAGGAGACCGAGACCGGTGACCGCGACGACCTGTCGCCCGGTGTGTCCGACCGCGCGTGGGCCCAGGTGTCGGTCTCGGCGCGGGAGTGTCTGGGCTCGAAGTGCCATTACTTCGAGGACTGTTTCGCCGAGCAGGCCCGGGAGCTGGCGCGGGCCGCGGACGTGGTCGTCACCAACCACGCCCTGCTGGCCATCGCCGCCATGGACTCCGACGTGCAGGTGCTCCCCGAGCACGACGCCGTGATCGTCGACGAGGCCCACGAGCTGGTCAACCGGGTCACGTCGGCGGCCACCGGGGAGCTGACCAAGACGGCGGTCGAGCGGGCGCACCACCGGGCCGACAAGTTCGTGAAGGAGGGCACGGCCGCGAACCTGGCCGTGGCGACCCTCGACTTCACCGAGGCGCTTGAGAACATCCCCGAGGGCCGCTTCCGCGCGCTGCCGGAGGAGCTGGGCATGGCGCTGGCGGCTTTGCGGGACGCGAGTCGGGCGGCGCTGACCGACCTGTCCAAGAACAAGGGCGGCGACCTGGACATGGACGGCGCGCGCAAACAGGCGCGGGCCGCGTGCGAGGGGGTGCACCAGGTCGCCGAGCGGATCCTGGAGGGCTCCGACCAGGACGTGGTGTGGCTGGAGCGGACCGAGTTCAAGGGGAACAAGAACTCCACGCTCAAGATCGCCCCGCTCGGGATCGAGTCGCTGCTCCGCTTCAAGATGTTCGCGCGCACGCCCGTGGTGCTGACGTCGGCCACGCTCAAGCTCGGCGGCGACTTTACCGGGGTGGCGGCCAGCGTCGGCCTCAACAGCGGCGAGCGGATCGAGCTGGACTTCGTGCCGGAGAAGCCGGAGGAGCTCTACGACGCCGCGGTGAAGCTGCTCCGGGACGGCGACAGCGACGGCGAGGAGTTCCTGGACATGGTCCAGAACCTGCCGCTGCACTGGCGCGCCCTGGACGTCGGTTCGCCGTTCGACTACCCCAAACAGGGCATCCTGTATGTCGCGCGGCATCTGGACGCGCCGGGACGCGACGGCATCCGGGACGACCAGCTGGACCTGCTGGCCGACCTCATGGACAACGCCGGGGGCCGGACCCTGGGCCTGTTCTCGTCGATGCGGGGTGCGCAGACCGCGGCGGAGAAGCTGCGGGAGAAGATCGATCTGCCGATCCTGTGTCAGGGCGAGGACTCGCTCGCGGAGCTGCTGCGCAAGTTCGCGGAGGACCCGGAGACGTGCTTGTTCGGCACGCTCTCGCTGTGGCAGGGCGTGAACGTCCCGGGGCCGTCGCTGCAGCTGGTCGTGATCGACCGCATCCCGTTCCCCCGGCCGGACGACCCGGTGGCGGCGGCGCGGACCGAGGCGGTGGGGCGCAGCGGGGGCAACGGCTTCATGGCCGTCTCGGCCTCGCACGCCGCGCTGCTGATGGCGCAGGGCGCGGGACGCCTGATCCGGGCCATCGACGACAAGGGCGTGGTGGCGGTCCTGGACTCACGCCTGGCCACCGCGCGCTACGGCGGGTTCCTGCGGGCGTCCATGCCGCCGTTCTGGCAGACCGACGACACCGACCGGGTCCTGAAGTCGCTGCGGGCCATCGACGCGATGGCGAAGGCCGCCGAGCAGAACTGACTGTCGCTCAGTACTGCCCGGCGGCCGGGTCGTTCGGGGTCCTTCACCCGCGAGCCGTCACTGCTCCGGGGTGTCGGCGCCCTCGGCGGAGCTGATCGCCTCGGCCGGGCTGGCCAGGTACATGCCGAGCTTGGCCTTGGCGACCTTCGCCGGCGCCGGCAGCTTGAGGTCCTGCACGTCCTTGCCGCTGGTGTTCGGCGTCGGGTTCGCGGTGACCGCCAGGTAGGTGTAGCCGTCGACCGCGTTCGAGGCGTTGCCCGGGTTCAGGTCGATCGCGGCGTACTGGGTAGCGCCGGCGGCGAGGATGTTCGGGCCGCCGCCGAGGCCGCTGGGGATGAGCGGACGGGTCTGCTCCGGGCCGCCGCCGGGGCCGGCGGTGATCCAGACGTAGGGCAGGTACTGGAGCGTGCAGGCGGCGCCGGTGTTCTTCACGGCGATGACGTGGACCGAGGCCTTCTGCGTCGACGTGCGCGGGGCCAGCGACGCGTTCAGCTTCGCGTTGTCACAGTCGGCGGGGGTGCCCGCCGGGGCGCTGCTCGCCTTGCCCGACGGCTTCGAGGCCGGGCTGGAGGACTTGCCGCTGCCGGCCGGGGCGCCGGACGTCGCCGTGCCCCCGGTGGACGGCGCGGTGGTGCCGGTGGTGCTGGGGGTGCCGGAGGCCGCGGCCGTCGTGGAGGTCGACGCCGGGGGCTGCTGGGCGGCGGGCTTCGACGTGTTCGAGGAACAACCCGCGACCGTCAGGGCCACCAGGGCGGAGCCGGTCAGAAGTGCGTACTGCAGACGTTTCATGTGGAGGTGACGTGCGACGCAGCCACCAGGTTGCTAACAACCTCAAAACCGTTGAGGGCGGACGGGCCCGCTCCTTTTCGGCGCCGCCGTGATCCGCCGCGAACCGCGTCGGCCGGTGGATCGCGGCGGCGCCGAAGCGTCCTAGAGGCGGCGCAGCACGGTCACCACGCGGCCGAGGATGACCGCGTCGTTGCCCGGGATCGGCTCGTAGGCGGCGTTGCGGGGCAGCAGCCAGACCGCGTTCGCCTCCTTCTTCAGCTCCTTGACGGTGGCCTCGCCGTCGATCATGGCGGCCACGAACTCGCCGTTCTCGGCCTGCTTCTGCTGGCGGATGACGACCACGTCGCCGTCGCAGATGGCGGCCTCGATCATGGAGTCGCCGACCACCTTCAGGGCGAAGAACTCGCCCTCGCCGACCATCTGCTTCGGGATCGGGATCAGCTCCTCGACCCGCTCCTCGGCCAGGATCGGGCCGCCGGCCGCGATCCGGCCGACCAGCGGGACGTACGCCGGCTCGGGGGACTCGCCGGAGCGCTGGTCGGCGTCCGCGCCGCGCACGATGTAGGCGCGCGGGCGGTTGGCGTCGCGGTGCAGGTAGCCCTTGCTCTCGAGGGTCACCAGCTGGTGCCGGACGCTGGAGGTGGACTGCAGGCCGACGGCCTCGCCGATCTCGCGCATCGACGGCGGGTAGCCGCGCCGGCGGACCGAGTCGCGGATGACGTTCAGGACCGCCGTCTGGCGTTCGGTCAGGCGCGGCGACGGGACGTGCCCGTCGTGCGCGGCCTCGGGGGTGACGGTCGGGTTGGTGCTCCGGACGGCCATGGCTTTGCGGCTCCTTCGCCATTGAGCTGGGCGGTGGTGGTGCGGGTCGACTTCGTAGCTCGGGATCAACGGTAGCGGCTCCCACCCCCACGGTGACGAACGGCTGTTCGATACGCGGTGATGGGCGCCGGGCGTACGGAATGTCTAACGCGGCACCGGCGGGAAGGTAACGGCCCGTTCCATAGTCCGTTCGGATCGGGTCCGCATCCGGGTCCGGGACCCGTTGGTCCGGTCGGGTGGAACCCCGAAGATTCTTGGCGGTTCGAACAGCGGTCCGGGCTTGCCCCCGTAGCTGCGGCGATCGCGAACGGTAGTCCCACGAACCCCGCTCACCCCTTACGCGACACGCCGTTCCGGGTTGCGGCCGGTGTGGCGGCTGCCCTACGGTACCCCTACATCTTGTGATTGGAATAGCGTTCACGCTCCACCGGTTGTGGTTAGTACAACACAGCGGAGGGTGACGCCATCCCGTCGCGCGCTCATCCGCGAGCTGTGGGTCACGTCATGCTGAAGAGGGAGGAACGACAGGAAAATGCACTGTCCCTTCTGTAAGCACGACGACAGCCGGGTCGTCGACTCGCGCAGTTCCGAGGACGGCACCTCGATCCGCCGCCGGCGGCAGTGTCCGGAGTGCGGGCGGCGCTTCACCACGGTGGAGAGCGCCCAGCTGGTTGTGGTGAAGCGCTCCGGCGCGACCGAGCCCTTCAGCCGGGACAAGGTGGTCGGCGGGGTGCGCAAGGCGTGCCAGGGCCGGCCGGTGACCGAGGGCCAGCTGGCCGTGCTGGCCCAGCGGGTGGAGGACGTGCTGCGGGCCCAGGGCTCGGCCGAGATCCCCACGCACGAGGTGGGGCTGGCGATACTCGGGCCGCTCCGGGAGCTCGACACGGTGGCTTATCTGCGCTTCGCGTCGGTGTACCGGGCGTTCGAGTCCCTGGAGGACTTCGAGGCGGAGATCCTCATGCTCCGGGCGGAGCACGAGCGGACCTGAGTCACTCCGCCGGAGTCGCCACGTAACCGGCGGGCATAAGCAGGACTTTCGCGGGGTCGTTGGCTGCGGCCCGGCGGTTCAGAACTTGATCAATTCCGTAGGCGGCAGGCCGCCCGCGGGGTGTCGGAATGGTTCCCCAGGACGGGAGAGGGAAGAAGCATGACGGAGACGGCTAGCGGACCGCGCGGCGCGGCGGCGGCTCGCGGCAACGGGAAGGCTCCTATCAAGCCCGGGCAGGTTGTGCCGGCTCAGGCTCCCGTTAAGGGCGGCAAGGGCATGAAGATCGAGCGCATCCACACCACACCCGGCGTGCACCCGTACGACGAGGTCGAGTGGGAGCGCCGCGACGTCGTCATGACCAACTGGCGGGACGGCTCGGTGAACTTCGAGCAGAAGGGCGTGGAGTTCCCCGCCTTCTGGTCGGTGAACGCCACGAACATCGTCACCACCAAGTACTTCCGCGGCGCCGTCGGCACCCCGGCCCGCGAGTGGTCGCTCAAGCAGCTCATCGACCGGATCGTGAAGACCTACCGCAAGGGCGGCGAGGACCACGGCTACTTCGCGTCCGAGGCCGACGCCGAGGTCTTCGAGCACGAGCTCGCGTACGCGCTGCTGCACCAGATGTTCAGCTTCAACTCGCCGGTCTGGTTCAACGTCGGCACCAAGTCCCCGCAGCAGGTCTCGGCCTGCTTCATCCTCGCGGTGGACGACTCGATGGACTCGATCCTGAACTGGTACCGCGAGGAGGGCCTGATCTTCAAGGGCGGCTCCGGCGCCGGCCTGAACCTGTCCCGCATCCGCTCCTCCAAGGAGCTGCTGTCCTCCGGCGGCAACGCCAGCGGCCCGGTGTCGTTCATGCGCGGCGCCGACGCCTCGGCCGGCACCATCAAGTCCGGCGGTGCCACCCGCCGGGCCGCCAAGATGGTGGTGCTGGACGTGGACCACCCGGACATCGAGGAGTTCGTCCAGACCAAGGCGCGCGAGGAGGACAAGATCCGCGCGCTCCGCGACGCCGGGTTCGACATGGACCTCGGCGGCCGGGACATCACCAGCGTGCAGTACCAGAACGCGAACAACTCGGTCCGCGTCACCGACGAGTTCATGACCGCCGTGGAGAACGGCGAGCGGTTCGGCCTGCGCGCCCGCACCACCGGCGAGATCATCGAGACCCTGGACGCCAAGAAGCTGTTCCGCGACATGGCGCAGGCCGCGTGGGAGTGCGCCGACCCGGGGCTGCAGTACGACGACACGATCAACGCCTGGCACACCAACCCCGAGACCGGCCGGATCACCGCGTCCAACCCGTGCTCGGAGTACCTGTCGCTGGACAACTCGTCCTGCAACCTGGCCTCGCTGAACCTGATGAAGTTCCTGCGCGAGGACGACAGCTTCGACACCGAGACCTTCGTCAAGCTGGTCGAGCTGGTCATCACGGCCATGGACATCTCGATCTCGTTCGCGGACTTCCCGACCCCGGAGATCGGCCAGACCACGCGGGACTACCGGCAGCTGGGCATCGGCTACGCGAACCTGGGCGCGCTGCTGATGGCGACCGGCCACGCCTACGACTCCGAGGGCGGCCGGGCCATCGCCGCGGCGATCACCTCGCTGATGACCGGCGTCGCGTACCGCCGCTCGGCCGAGCTGGCCGGCGTGGTGGGCCCGTACAACGGCTACGCGCGCAACGCCAAGCCGCACGCCGCCGTGATGAGGAAGCACTCGGACGCGGCCGACGCCTACGCGCCGGTCGAGGACTTCGACCGGGAGATCCTGGAGCTGTCGCGCGCCGAGTGGAAGCGCGGCCTGCGGATCGGCGAGCAGAACGGCTGGCGCAACGCGCAGGCCTCGCTGCTGGCGCCGACCGGCACCATCGGCTTCATGATGGACGTCGACACCACCGGCGTGGAGCCGGACCTGGCGCTGGTGAAGTTCAAGAAGCTGGTCGGCGGCGGGTCGATGCAGATCGTGAACAACACCGTGCCGCGCGCGCTGAAGCGCCTGGGGTACCAGCAGGAGCAGATCGAGGCGATCGTCGAGTACGTCGGCGAGCACGGCCACGTGGTGGACGCGCCGGGGCTGAAGCCGGAGCACTACGAGGTCTTCGACTGCGCGATGGGCGAGCGCTCGATCGCGCCGATGGGCCACGTCCGGATGATGGCGGCGATCCAGCCGTTCCTGTCCGGCGCCATCTCCAAGACCGTGAACATGCCCGAGGAGGCCACGGTCGAGGACGTCGAGGAGATCTACTTCGAGGGCTGGAAGCTGGGCCTGAAGGCGCTGGCGATCTACCGGAACAACTGCAAGGTGGGGCAGCCGCTGCAGGACGCGAAGGGCCAGAAGGCCGCCGCGGCCGCGTCGGCCTCCGCCCCGGCCCCGGCCGCCGCCCCCCTGGCCGCGGTCGCGCACCCGGTCCGCAAGCGCCTGGGCAAGAGCCGCCGCGGCATCACCAGCTCCTTCTCCGTCGGCGGCGCCGAGGGCTACATGACCGCCAACGCCTACGACGACGGCGACCTGGGCGAGGTCTTCCTGAAGATGTCGAAGCAGGGCTCGACCCTGGCCGGCATGATGGACGCCTTCTCCATCGCCATCTCGGTGGGCCTGCAGTACGGCGTCCCCCTGGAGACCTACGTCGCCAAGTTCACCAACATGCGCTTCGAGCCGGCCGGCATGACCGACGACCCGGACGTCCGCATGGCCCAGTCGATCATCGACTACATCTTCCGCCGCCTGGCCCTGGACCACCTGGACTTCGACACCCGGGCGGCCTACGGCATCTACACCAACGAGGAGCGCCAGCGCCAGCTCGAAACCGGCAGCTACCTCCCGGACGGCGACGAGGAACTCGACCACGAGACGCTCGCCCAGTCCGCGCCGATAGAGCATCGGAGCGAGCCGGCCGCCCCGGCGAAGAAGACGGCCCCGGTCGCCGTCGAGGCCCCGAAGCGCGTGGGCTCGTCCACGGAGCTGCTGGAGGCGAAGCTCGGCTACGCGGCCGACGCGCCGCTGTGCCTGACGTGCGGGACGAAGATGCGTCCTTCGGGGAGCTGCTACGTGTGCGAGGGGTGCGGGTCGACGAGTGGGTGCAGCTGATCTCAGGCCCTGGTAGGGGCTTGATGTAGCTGGTCAGGGCGGTGGAGATGCTGTGCGTCTCCGCCGCCCTTGTCTGTGCCCGCGGATCACGGTTCTGTCACGATCGACAACCTGTCGTCGCGGTCTGCGTCCTTCCGGCTGAAGGGCCGGAAGCCACGAAGGGACGACAGACATGAAGGCGCAGAAGCTGTGCGGGCTCGGCATCGCGATGACGGCGGCCGTGGTGACCGCCGGCTGCTCGGGACACAGCGGGGCTGCGTCATCGGCGGGGACCGGCGCCGTGACCGGCACCGTGACCACCGCGACGAGCTCGGCGACCGAGACGTCCGCGCCGGTCGCGACCTCGTCGCCGGCGGCTCCGACGGGGAGCACGGTCACGGGTGCTTCGTCGCCCACGAGCGCGTCGGGCGTCGCCGACCCGACGCGGTTCTCGACCGCCGTCGCTCAGATCTACCGCGCCGCGATCGACGACTCGGTGACCCGGGGTGGGAAGTCGCACTTCGTGTCCGCCGGGCTCGGCAGCAAGGACGTCGCCCCGCTGGTCGGCGGCGACGCGGTGCTGAACAAGCTGTGGGGTTCGGCTTCGACGACGTCGCCGCGGCCGTTGATGTGCGGCGCGGTCCTGGGGACGAACGGTGCCGCGATCGGGGAGCCGAGGGCGGACGGCGGCGGCGTCAAGGTCTACGTCCGGCTCTTCCAGGACACGACGACGACGCCCAACCCGGTCACGATCACCCTCGACCCGGCCTCCGGCAAGGTCACGGGGTTCTCGTGCTCCGACCCCCAGCCCGACCTGCCCGGCCTGGGGCCCGTCGCCGGCTATTTCGGCACGCTCGTCGGCCTCGACCCCGCGATGGACGAGGCCAAGTACTTCACGCCCGCCTACCGGGCCGGATGGCCGAGCGGCACCACCTACGTCGGCCCGAAGTGGAGCTGCAGCCAGAACGGCATCCCCTACTGGATCGCCACGCAGGAAGGTGGGGTGACCGGCAACTCGGTCGAGTACCGGGTCGGCCCTGTCCGTGACACCGTGGACGCCGCCCTGGGACAGATCTCGAACGTCTCCTGCGGCTGACCGAGCGCGTCCGAGCACGACTGAGCACGACCGAGTGTGGGTGGAGCCTGGTACATCTGGGGGCGACGAAAGGGGCCACCATGCCGACCGGACAAACCAAGGACGCGGGCTGGGAGATCGGTGTCTCCAAGACCCTCGCCGCGCCCGTCGACCACGTGTGGGAGCTGCTGACCGGGCCGGACGGGCTGCGCCTGTGGCTCGGCACGGTCGAGCAGCTTCCGACCGAGGCGGGGCAGACCTACGAGACCGCCGAGGGCACCGTCGGCGAGATCCGCAGTTACCACGAGCGTCACCGCGTCCGGCTGACCTGGCGGCCCAAGGACTGGGACCACGACACCACGCTCCAGCTCACCGTCACGCAGGCCGCCGACCCCGCCAAGACCCGGCTCGGCGTGCACCAGGAGTGGCTGGCCGACGGTGATGAGCGGGAGCGGCAGCGCGAGCACTGGCGAGGTGTCATCGCCGCGCTGGAGCAGGTTCTCTAGAAGCTGCTCAGCCGAACTGCACCGACCGCTTGGCCAGCCCCATCCAGAACCCGTCGATCACACTCCGCTGCGTTGCCAGCTCGTCCGACGCCGCGCCCAGCGTCACGAACAGCGGTGCGAAGTGCTCGGTGCGCGGGTGGGCCAGGCGGCCGGCCGGGGCCTTGTTCTCGAAGTCGAGCAGGGCGTCGACGTCGCCGGCCTCCAGGGCGCGCTTGCCCCAGTCGTCGAACTCGGACATCACCGAGTGGACCTGGTTGTCCTGGCTCAGGGCCCGCAGGTTGTGGGTGAAGAAGCCGCTGCCGACGATCAGCACGCCCTCATCCCGCAGCGGCGCCAGCCGGCGGCCGATCGCCATCAGCTGTGCGGGGTCCAGCGTCGGCATGGAGACCTGGAGCACCGGCACGTCCGCATCCGGGTACATCTCCACCAGCGGCACGTACGCGCCGTGGTCCAGGCCGCGGTCCGGCTCGTCCCGGACCTCGACGCCGCCGGGGCCGTGCAGCAGTTTCCGGACCGAGTCGGCCAGGGCCGGGGCGCCCGGCGCGCGGTACTGCACCTCGTAGTAGTGCTGAGGGAAGCCCCAGAAGTCGTAGACCAGGGGGATGGTCTGGGTCGCGCCGAGCGCCAGGGGCGCTTCCTCCCAGTGCGCGGACACCATCAGGACCGCGGTCGGCTTGGGCAGGTCGGCGCTCCAGGCGGCGAGCTGGCCGGGCCAGACGGCGTCGTCGGCCAGCGGGGGAGCGCCGTGGCTCAGGTACAGGGCGGGCATCCGGCCCGCTGTGGGCCGTTCGGGGGACGCGGTGCTGGCGGTCATGGTTGCTCCTGGTGATCGGCGGGGCCTCAGGCTACGGAGAGCGCGCCGTCCAGCACGATGCTGTGCCGGGTGTGCTCGACCTTGGCCCGCAGGTAGCGCAGGTTGTGGGCTGTGGTGTGGGCGCCGGTCGGCACGCGCTCGGCGACGGTCACGTCCAGTCCCGCCAGCTGCGCCTCCTTGTCCGGATTGTTCGACAGCAGGTGCACGCTGTCCACACCGAGCGCGGTCAGCATCTGCGCCGCGACGGTGTAGTCCCGCGCGTCCTCGGGCAGCCCGAGGGCGACGTTGGCCTGGTAGGTGTCCAGTCCGGCGTCCTGCAGGGCATAGGCGTCGAGCTTGTTGTAGAGCCCGATCCCCCGTCCCTCCTGCCGCAGGTAGAGCAGGTAGCCGCCGGCCTCGGCGATCCGTTCCACGCTCTCGCGCAGCTGCGGGCCGCAGTCGCAGCGGGCCGAGCCGAAGACGTCGCCGGTCAGGCATTCGGAGTGCATGCGGACGAGCGGGGTGGGGCCGGGCTCGCCGAGCACGACGGCGAGGTGCTCTCCGCCGTCGACCAGACCGTGGAACGTCACCAGCTCGGCGTCGACGCTGTAGCCGTCGCCGAAACGCAAGGGGACACGCACTCGGGTGCGGACCGTGGCCTCGGGCGTCTCGCTCATGGGCGGGGTTCCTCCGGAAGTGGTAGTTCCAATTCGAACCACCGGCGGAACCCGAGCCTAGCCCGGCCGTCTCCGGTGTTCAAATTTGAACAAGTCCCAGGGGCCCCGGGGCTATTCCCGTAACCGGCGCGCCACTTCCCCGAGCCCGTCGGCCAGCACCGCGAGCTGTTCGGGGGTCAGCACGTCGATCAGCGCCTCGCGCACCACCGCCACGTGCCCGGGCGCGGCCGCCTCCAGCCGTTTGCGGCCGGCCTCGGTGAGCACCGCGAAGACCCCGCGCACGTCCGTCGGGCAGGACCGGCGCTCAGTGAGCCCGGCCTTCTCCAGCTGGGTGATCTGGTAGGTCAGCCCGCTCTTGGAGTTCAGCAGCGCTTCGGCCAGCTCGGTCATCCGCAGCGCCCCGTCCGGGGCGGCGGACAGGCGGACCAGGATCTCGTACTGGGTGTGGGAAAGCCCGGACTCTTCCTTGAGCTGCTGCTCCACCCGGCGCTCGACCAGCGCCCCCGCGGTGAGGAAGCCTGTCCAGGCACGCATCTCCTGCTCGGACAGCCACCGCGGTTCGTCACCCATGCGCCGATTGTAACGGCCGATAATCGGTTGAGATCGCTCGTCGCCGGTCTCTAGCTTGGCACGATGACCGACGACGGGCTGACGCGGGAACAGGCTGCTGAGATTCTCCGCGAGGCGGTGCCGGGGGCCGAGGTGACTGGCGTCGTGCGCCTGGTCGGAGGAGGAGTGAGCGGCGCGTATGAGGTTCTCTGCGCGGACCCTGAACAGAACGTCGTGATAAAGGTTTATGGCGACCGAGAGGGATGGCGGCTCTCTAAGGAGATCAGTGTCTATCGGCTCTTGCGTCAGCACGGGGTCACGAAGATCCCGCGTCTGCTCACGGGGGCCGGCAGCGACGGTCTTCTGGGGCGTGCGTATCTGGTCATGAGCAAGCTGCGGGGAGTGGCCGCAGATCGGCTGAGTCCGGAGATGTCCGACGCGGACCTGCGCTCTCTTTACCGGCAGATGGGGGAGCTGGTCGCGCAGATCCACACGATAAGCCAGGAAGCGTATGGATACCGCGGCACGGAAATCATCGATCCGCAGCCGACCAACGAGGCTTGTATGAAGAGTGTGCTCGCGCGCGCTTCCGGTGCCTACTTGGAGGCGACCGGGGATCGGGAGCTCTATGAGGCCGCGCGTGAATACGTCTCCGCGCGTACTGAACTCTTCGCCCTATGCGAAGCGCCGGTCCTGATCCACAACGACTTCCACGAGGGAAACATCATCGTGGAACAGACGGTGGACGGCCCGGTGATCAGCGGTGTCATCGATGTCGAGAACGCTATGGCCGGCGATCCGATAGTGGATCTCTCCAAGACTCACAGCTACTCGATCCGCGGCAGCCAGGTAAAGCTGGAAGGTCTCTTCGAGGGCTATGGCGGGGCCATCGTGGAGTGGGAGCGCCGCTTCCGGCTGTTCCAGATGGTGCATCTCTTCGAGTTGTGGGGCTTCTTCTACGGGCGCGAACCGGGAACGCCCGAAGGCATCATCGAGGACATCCGCGGCCTCATCGCCGCGGGCTGAGCCCCATCGAGGCCGCCAGCTCGCGGAGTTGGCGGTCGAACCACTCGCTGCGTTCGTTGACGACGTTGTTCAGGCGGCCGAACAGCTCGAAGTTCACCGCGCCGAACAAGTGCGTCACGGCGCCCAGGAAGCGTTCGACGACCCAGGAGTCCTCGGCGAATCCCAGACTGGCGGCGACCACGCGAAGCTCAGCGGCGTAGTCGGCGTTCTCGGTCGGGACTGTCGCGTCGGCGCCTTGGGGCGTGCGGAGTCTGCCCGCAGCCTCGGCTTCCGCGACAACCCGCGCCAGTGTGGCTATCGCGCGCGTGGCCGGCACGATGGTCTCTTCCGGCGCCTTGTAGCCGGGGATCGGGCTGCCGTAGATGAGCGCGTATTCGGCGGGGTGGGCCAGAGCCCACCGGCGGATCGTGTGGCCGACGGTGAACCAGCGTGCCGCGTAGGCGTCGCGGCGGTCCACCTCGCCGTCGGCGGCGTCCGCGGCGTCGCCGAGGGAGTTGTAGGCGTCGATGATCAGGGCGGTCAGCAGCTCGTCGCGGCTGGGGAAGTAGCGGTAGATCGCTGAGGACACCATTCCCATGTCGCGGGAGACGGCGCGGAGGGACAGCGCCGAGCCGTCGCGCGCGAGGTGCTCCAGGGCGACGCGCTTGATCTCGTCGGTCATCTCGGCGCGGACGCGGGCTCGGATCGACGGAGCCGGGGCTGGGGGCTGGGCCGGGGCCTTCTCAGCGCTCATGACGCGAGTATCGCACACAAACGAGAGCAGTGCTCTTGACAGTGAGAGGCGATCCGCGACACAGTGATGTCAACAGAGAGCAGTGCTCTCGAACAGAAACGGTGGACACGCCGGATCCGCCGCACCGCGCGGCGGGCGGACTGAGGGGTTGAGAACCATGGCGCTGCACGTCATCGTGGGTGCGGGACCGGTCGGAACGGCGACCGCGCGGGTGCTGGCCGAGCGCGGCGAGCAGGTGCGGGTCGTCACGCGCAGCGGAGGCGGCCCGGAGCACGCGAACGTCGAGCGGGTGGCGGCGGACGCCACGGACGCCGACCGGCTCAGCGCGCTCGCCGAGGGCGCCGCGGCGCTCTACAACTGCGCGAGCCCGCAGTACCACCAGTGGTTCCGGGACTGGCCGCCGCTGGCCGCCGCGCTGCTCGCGGCGGCGGAGCGGAGCGGGGCGGTGTTGACCGTGGCCAGCAATCTGTACGGGTACGGGCCGGTCACGGGGACGATCACCCCGGAGACGCCGCTGGCGGCGACGCATCCGAAGCTGAAGCTGCGCGCTGACATGTTCCGCGACGCCCTGGCCCTGCACGAGCAGGGGCGGATCCGCATGACGGAGGTGCGGGCGAGCGACTATCTCGAGGCGAACTCGATCTTCTCCTACGCGCTGGCCAAGCCGCTGGAAGCGGGGAAGCGCGCGTACGTGCCGACGCCGCTGGACGTGAAGCATTCGTGGACCGCCATCGCGGACGTCGCACGGACGCTGGCGACGGTGTCAGGGGACGAGCGGGCCTGGGGGAAGGCGTGGCTGGTGCCGACGAACGCGCCGTTGACGGTGCGGGAGGTGGCGGACCGGTTCGTGGCGGTGAAGGGACTGCCGCCGGCCAAGCTGACCGAGCTGCCGTACGCCGTGCTGTGGACGGCGGGGCTGTTCGACAAGATGACCAAGGAGCTGCGGCACACGCGCTATCAGTTCGCGAAGCCCTTCACGATCGACAGCAGCCTGACCGAGCGTACGTTCGGGCTGGCGCCGACACCGCTCGACCAGGTGCTGGCCACCATCAGCGCCTGAGCCGGGTGGTTCGAGCTCGAACCGGAGAACGATCCGCGGGTAATGATCGTTTGTCGGTGGTGATCCGTACCGTGGTGGTCGATCACCGAAGACTAGGAAAGCGAGCACCAACCATGTCTCTGCCCTCTCTCCTTCCGCTCCGTGACGCCGTGCGCGGCGAGGTCCTTCTGCAGGACGACCCCGGCTTCGAGGACGCCCGGCGTCCCTGGAACCTGGCGATCGACCAGCCCGTGGTCGCGGTGGTGACGCCCGCCGACGCCGACGACGTGGCCGCGGTGGTCCGCTTCGCGAACGGCCTCGGGGTGCCGATCGCCGTCCAGCCCAGCGGTCACGGCGCCTCGGGCACCGCGATCGGCACGATCCTGCTGCGCACCGGGCGCTTGGACGAGCTGAGCGTGGACCCGGGGAACCGCACCGCGCGCTTCGGCGCCGGCGTGAAGTCGGGCGCGGTGACGAAGGCGGTCGCGGAGCACGGGCTGGTGCACAAGCCGGGGAGTTCGCCGGTGGTGTCCGCGACCGGATACACCCTCGGTGGCGGCATCGGCTTCTTCGCGCGCAAGTACGGGATGTCGTCGGACCACGTGATCGAGTTCGAGGTCGTCGACGCGCGGGGGGAGCGGCGGCGGGCGAACGCCGAGGAGAACGCCGACCTGTTCCACGCGCTGCGCGGCGGTGGCGGCGACTACGCGATCGTGACGGCGATGACGGTGCGGCTGCACGAGGAGCGTGAGCTGTTCGGCGGCACGGTCATGTGGCCGGCCGCGCGGGCGGCGGAGGTGTTCGCGGCGTTCCGCGAGATCACCGCGACCGCGCCGAGGGAGCTGACGGTCTGGACGTCGCTGGTGCAGTTCCCGGGCGGGGCGCCCGCGATGGTGGCGGCCTCGGTGGCGTATCTGGGCCCGGAGGACGAGGGCCGGGCGCTGCTGAAGCCGCTCGACGCGGTCGGCGGCGTGCTGCAGGGCGAGTGGCGGACGGTGCCGTTCCCGGAGATCGGGACCATCACGAACGACCCGGTCGACCCGGGCCCGAGCGTGTCGCGGACGGAGCTGTTCGCGCGGTTCGACGACGAGGTGGTCGCCACGCTGCTGGCCGAGCCGATCGACCCGCTGCTGGCGGTGCAGGTGCGGCACCTGGGCGGCGCGCTGGCGGAGGAGCGGCCGGGCCCGCACGGGGCGCTGAGCGAGGAGTACGCGGTCTACATGCTCGGGCTGGCGCTGACGCCGGAGGGCGGCGCGGCCGTCGCGGCGAAGCAGGCGGAGCTGACCGCGCGACTGGGAGACGCGGTGACGGGGCGGAAGCCGATGACGTTCCTGGGGCCGACGGACTCGCTGGCACACGCCTTCTCGGCCGAGGAGATGGACCGCCTGCGCGCGACGAAGAAGAAGTGGGACGCGGAGGGCCGGTTCGTGGCGAACTTCCCGGTCGGGGAGTAGACGCGTCCGAATCGGACGCCGGCGCCGCAGCGGCTCAGGCTGCTGTGGTGGCGGTGCCGCCGTCGTAGCGGTCACGGGCGGCGAGCAGGCTGTCGAAGTTGGCGGCACCCCACTCGCGGCAGGCGGCGATGGCGGGCAGCAGGCTGCGGCCGAGTGCCGTGAGCTCGTACTCCACGCGAGGCGGGTTCTCGTGGTAGTCGGTGCGGGTGACGAAGCCGTCCCGTTCGAGGGAGCGCAGGGTCTCGGTGAGCACTTTCGGCGCGACGCGGCGCAGCGGGACGCGGAGTTCGGAGAAGCGGCGCGGTCCGGACTCGAGACAGAGGACGACGAGACCGCCCCACTTGTCGGCGATCCGGAACGGGCTGGCCGTCGACGGGCAGGCCGGGTCGAACATCTCCGGGTCCAGCGGCTCGTGCGTATCCACAGGTCGAGCATAGTTACGTTGAAGTAAGCGGGGCCACCGGCCGTAGCGTCGGCGGCATGGCGAACATCATTGTTTTCGGAGCCGGCGGACGTGCCGGGAAGGCTACGGTGGCCGAGGCCGTGCGGCGCGGGCATCGGGTGACGGCGGTCGTGCGCGATCCCGAGAAGTATGCGCATCTGGCCGGACAGACGGTGGCGGTGGTGGCCGGCGACGTCACCGACGCCGCCTCGGTCGCCGCCCTCGCCCCCGGCCACGACGCCGCGATCAACGCCGCGGCAGCGTTCGAGGAGGACCACTTCGCGTCCGCCGCACGGGCCCTGACCGCCGGTCTGGCCGAGGCCGGCGTCGCGCGGCTCGTCGCGGTCGGGATCGGCGGGGCCCTCGAGGTGGCTCCGGGCGTAGCGGCTCATGACGGAGACGGGCTGCCCGAGGAAGCCCGGACCTTCTCGCGCAACCACGCCGCGCAGCTGCCGATCCTGCGCGCGTCGGATCGTGAGTGGGTCGTCCTGGCGCCGCCCCTGGTGTTCTTGGACGAGGGCGACGGCACCGGCTCCTACCGGCTCGGGAACGAGCAGGTGATCCCTGGCGCCGACAAGTTCGCCTACGCCGATCTGGCCTTGGCGCTCGTGGACGAGGCGACGGAGCCCACACGCTTCCGGGAGCTCGTCGCGGTGGCCTGATGTAGCACCCCTTCGTATCTCTTCAGTGGATCGCCGTTCGCACTACATCAGGCCGTGCCCCGGCGCCGGCCCCGACCGGACCGGTCGGGGCCGTCGTCCGTGCTCCGACAAGAAACAGGCGCCCTACGGCGCCTCAGGCGGTGAACCGATCCTCGGTGCGAAAAGTGACGCCGAGGTCTGTCATCACCGACCGCGCCGCCCGGCGGCCGGACTCCAGTGCTCCGTCGATGCCGGTGGTGCCGCGGTGGTCGCCGCAGACATACAGGCCGTGGATCAGGCGGACGGGGCGGCGGAAGTTGTGGGGCGAGGTCATGGCGGGCGCGGCATGGGGGAAGTGGTGCACGGCCACGCATTCCCAGTGGTCGTCGGGCGTGGGATAGAGCTCGCCGAGGCGGGCGCGGACCGCCGACTCCAGTTCGGAGGTGCGGGTGCCGGTGTGGCCGACGACGTTGGTGGAGACCAGGGTGCGGTGGTCCGGGCTGCGGGCCGGGGCCGCGTGGCTCACCGGGGCGGTGCGGCTGACCGGGGAGTGGGGGTCGGCGTCGACCAGGACCGTGGGTTCGCCGCGGGGCGGGGACAGGGTGGCGGCGTGGTGGAAAGTGGTCACGGAACGCATCTGGGGTTCGTGCAGACCCGGCAGCAGCTCCACGGCGGTCGCCGGGTCGGTCGCCACCACCACCGCCGAGCTGCGCAGGACCTCGTCGGCGGTCACGACGCCGTTGGCGTGGACCACCAGGACCTCGGTCTCCAGGCGCACGGCGCCCGGGGGGAGCTGCTCGGCGAGGCGGTGGGGGATGGCCGCGATGCCCTGGGCCGGGAGGCACCAGCGGCCTCGGACCAGTTGGCGCAGGGCCAGTTCCACGGCGCGGCCGGAGACCTGCAGACGCGGGTCGGACTCGGCGGCGAAGGCTTCCAGGTAGGGGCGGAGGAAGCCGTCCACCACCCGGCGGGAGAGGCCGAGCTCGGCTATGAGATCGGCGGCCGGGCGTTCGGGGGCCGCCAGGATCGCGTCGGTGCTGCCGGCCCCCACGCGCAGGAGCCAGCCGGACTGGCGGCGGCGTTCGGCGGGGGAGCCCAGCGGGGTGCGGAGCACCGGGCTGGGGCCCACCTGGTAGGCGTCCGTGCTGATGGCGCGGTCGCCGTAGCGGATGCGCTTGCCGTCCAGTTGCAGGTCCACACCGGGGGCGAACAGGCCCAGTTCCAGTTTCGTGTTGTCCCCGTGTTCGGCCGTCGACACGAGGTGGAAGCCTCTGTCGACGACGAAGCCGGAGACCCTCTCGGTGCCGGCCCTGCCCCCCACCCGGTCGGAAGCCTCGACGACCAGGACGTCCAACCCCGCCTCGTGCAGCCGTCCCGCGGCCTGCAATCCGGCCACTCCCGCGCCGACGACGATCACGTCGGCGTCCTGGTGCCGATGGCTCGGACCTTGTGCTGTCACTAGAGCCCCTCCACACTCCTAGAGCCGACCCACCCGGCGGCGCCTTGTGGGCCCGCGCGGCTGCGCACGGGCACGGCGAAGCCGGCCGAGCGTCGGCGCCTTGTGGAGGGATCCCTACCCCTGCGCCCGTGGCGTACTCTTGCGAAACGCCCGCTGTCTCAGCATTCGAGAACTCTGGGTGGTCGTCCGGCTACCCGCGATTATCAGTGCACTTAAATGCCGGATTCACGCCAGGGCGGAGCGCAGCGCGGAGCGCGGGTCGGCGGTCGTGAAGGTGAAGCCGGAGTCGGTCAGCCGGGCCGGCAGCACCCGCTGGCTGCCGGTGAGCTCGCCGCCCATCGGGCCGAACAGCACCCGCAGCGCGAAGCCCGGGACCGGCAGGATCGCGGGCCGGTGCAGCACGTGGCCCAGGGCCTTGGTGAAGGCCCGGTTGGTGACCGGCAGGGGTCCGGTGACGTTCACCGCCCCGGTCATGCTCCCGGCCATGGTGAGGCCCATGATGTGCTTCACCGCGGCCAGGTAGTCGGTCATGCTGATGAACGAGAAGTACTGGCGGCCGCTGCCGATCGGGCCGCCGATCCCGGCCTTGAAGAACGGCAGCATCCGGGCCAGGGCGCCGCCGGAACGGTCCAGCACCACGCCGTTGCGCAGGTGCGCCACCGGGATCCCGGCGTCCTCGGCGGGCCCGGTCGCCTCCTCCCAGTCCCGGCACAGGCTGCCCAGGAAGTCGTCCGCGGCCGGGGCCTGCTCGGTGACCGGCGTGGAGCCGGTGTCGCCGTACCAGCCGATCGCCGAGGCCGACAGCAGGGCCTTCGGCGGCTCGGCGAGCTGTGCCAGGGAGCGGGACAGCGTGTCGGTGCCGTGGATGCGGCTCTCGCGGATCTCCCGTTTGTAGGCGGCCGACCAGCGCTTGTCGCCCAGCCCCGCGCCCGCGAGGTGGAGCACGGCGTCGCAGCCCTCGTACGGCTTCGGATCCGGCTCGCCGAACGGCGCCCAGTGGCGCTCGCCGGCGGACTCGTCGGGATGCGTGTGGCGGACGAGGCGGACCACCTCGTGGCCGTCCTCCCTCAGGGAGGCGGTCAGAGCCGCGCCGATCATTCCCGTGGAGCCGGTGATGGCGATCCGCATAGCAGCAGCATAGACCTGTGACCTTCCCCAGCCTGGGAGGAGAAGCCGAGGACGCGAAACGGCCCCGGTCCTGCCGGACCGGGCCCGCTCGCTGTCGCTCAGGGGGTCAGAGCCCGAGGTCGGCCTCGAACCGGCCCTCCTCCAGGCGCTCCTTGATCGTGCTCAGGAAGCGCGCGGCGTCGGCCCCGTCCACCAGCCGGTGGTCGTAGGTCAGCGCCAGGTACACCATCGAGCGGACCGCGATGACCTCGCCGAGCTCGGGGTCGTTGATGACCGCCGGGCGCTTGACGACCGCGCCGGTGCCCAGGATGCCGACCTGCGGCTGGTTCAGGATCGGCGTGTCGAACAGCGCGCCGCGGCTGCCGGTGTTGGTCAGCGTGAACGTGCCGCCGGACAGCTCGTCGGGCGTGATCTTGTTGTTCCGGGTCCGGTCCGCCAGGTCGGCGATGGACCGCGCCAGGCCGCCCAGGTTCAGGTCGCCGGCGTTCTTGATGACCGGGGTCAGCAGACCGCGGTCGGTGTCGACCGCGACGGCCAGGTTCTCGTAGTCGAAGTACGTGACCGTGCCGGCGTCGGTGTCGATGACCGCGTTCAGGTTCGGGTGCTGCTTGAGCGCCTCCACCGCGGCCAGCGCGAAGAACGGCAGGAACGACAGCTTGGTGCCCTCGCGCGCCTCGAACTCGCTCTTGGCGCGGGCCCGCAGGCGGGCGACGTTGGTGACGTCCACCTCGACCACGGTGGTCAGCTGCGCCGAGGTCTGCACCGACTCGAGCATGCGCTTGGCGATCACCGCGCGCATCCGGGTCAGCTTCTCGGTGCGGCCCCGCAGCGGCGACGGGGTGACCGGCGCCTTGGGCGCCGCGGGGGCCGCGCCGGAGACGGCGGCCGGCGCGGCGGCGGGCTTGGCCTTGGCCGCGTCGATCACGTCCTGCTTGCGGATCCGGCCGCCGACGCCGGTGCCGGTGACCGAGGCCAGGTCCACGCCGTGCTCGGCGGCGAGCTTGCGGACCAGCGGGGTGACGTACGCGGCGGCCGGCTCGGAGCCGGCGCCCGGGGCGTCGACCCGCGCGGCGGTCTGGGCCTGGGCCACGACCGCCGGGGTGCCCGGCTTGTACTCGCCGGCCGGGGCCGGAGCCGCGCCGGTCGGGGCCGGAGCGGTCGCGGTGAACGACGGCGCGGCGGCGACGGCGGGAGCCGGGGCGGCCGGAGCCGGTGCCGGAGCCGCGACCGGCGGGGTGGCCGGGAGCTGCTGTGCGGCCGGGGCCGGCGCGGGAGCGGCGGCCGGAGCCGGAGCGGCGGCGGGCGGCGCCGGGGCGGGAGCGGAGCCCGGGGCACCGATCACGGCGAGCTGCGCGCCGATGTCGATGGTCTCGTCCTCCTGGACGTTGATCGCCAGGAGCGTGCCGGCGACCGGCGAGGGCACCTCGGTGTCGACCTTGTCGGTCGAGACCTCGAGCAGCGGCTCGTCGACCGCGACGGTGTCGCCGACCGACTTCAGCCACCGGGTCACGGTCGCCTCGGTGACCGACTCGCCCATCGCCGGCAGGAACACCGGGGTGCCGCCGTCGCCGCCGCCGGACGGAGCCGGGGCCGCCTGCGGGGCCGGGGCGGGCTGAGCCTGCGGCGCGGCCGCCTTCGGAGCCGGAGCCGGAGCCGGGGCGGGAGCAGGAGCCGGAGCCGGAGCCGGAGCGGGAGCG